>NZ_QVLZ01000015.1:0-88359 GCF_003435205.1 Bacteroides sp. AF32-8BH
ATTTGGCATATCGTTCGTTCATATTTTCTTTGTTTTTATTATTATCGGTAATGGTTTGCAGCGTTCCGCCTTATTCAGTCGGTAGTGCTGTTTGTTATAAACTCTTTTTTCTTTATTCTTTTGCCGTTACATGTAAAGCCATAAGCAAAAGCTGCATCTATGGCTTGTTTTGCACTCTCAAGAATATAATGATACAAATTATCATATTTACTAAAGCATGGAGAAAGAATGTAGAAGTTTTTAATATTTAAAGGAATATAAATCCCCGTCATATCGGATATTCCATAGCGTGCTTCCTCCAAATTTGGTACTGGTATGGAAATAGATATTTCAAACTCTTTATTAGATGGGAAACGTTTTGCCCGTTTGAAAATCCCAATCCCCCCATTAGTATTTCGAAGATTTATCTGTATGAGAAGTTTCCAATCTCCCAAATCATCTAAGTTGATTTGGTTATTGTAATCTTCCATATAACCATTCAACTCTCGGTAAATTGAGCGCAGTAAGTCCAATTCTCCAAGTTCGGGGATTTCACTACTTATTAAAACTGCATATTGATTATTCATACATTCATCCTTATATCCAGAGTTTATAATGGCTTGGAAAGGAACGCCGTTTAGGAGTTAGCTTTCCTTGTTATCAATTTTATATTCTTCATATTCAAGAAACGCAGTATCAATATCTCCTTCTAATAGGTAGTAGAAACAATCTTGTATCATATCAACCCATTCTATGATTTGCTTTTGCTGCTCTTGTGTAACAAAATCAGCTCCGTCAATCCACCTCCTGCCTAAATGTATTATGCTATATACATCACTTAGTAGGGTTTGATTGATCGTTGGCTTCATAAAATCATCTGCAAGAACTTTAAGACATTCCATTATCTCGATAAAATTACACTCATATAGTTTTCCTTGAAATGGACGAAGTGAACCAAGAAATCCATTTTCCCATTTCTCATTTTCTATATCATTGTTTTTACAAGAATGGAAACTTAATAAAATATATGCTTCTTCTTTTGTCATTGCGTTTCTGTTTAATTATTGATAATGTTGGGTGGCTAACCGACCTTTCAGGGGAGGTTGAGCCGCTTGTTAGTGTCATTTTTTATCTTATTCTCAACCAATTAATGAACATATCTGTAAATGATTGGGATAAAAATCTATTCTCAGATAAGTCTAAATCTCCTAATGGTTGTAAAAAAATAAAAGTAGGTTCTCCAAAATAAAAACCGATACAATTATCGCCTCCATCAGTGCCAATAACCAAAGATTTTTTCGACAAATACTTTTGTATTTGGTATTCTTTGTTCAGTTGCATCAAATCTTCAATCTTCCATAATGATAAATATTGACTACCAATATTACCTTCTCCACCATTACTCCATAACATAAATTCCTTATAATCATCGGGTAATGGAAACAACTTTCCCACACTCAACATTATTTGTTGATCACATGGAGGATTGGAGTGCCAACTTTTATTGATTTTTTCTATTATCTGTTTCATTATAATTTTATATGACACTAACGTTATACTATCAGCCGATTTGGCTGTTATTTTCTTTAAGTATCAGACCTCGTCTTCCTCCATCAACAGATCGTCCAACGGGCTTTTGATATTGCTTTTGAAAGTGTCGGCTATGTGGACATACCTTTCCGTTGTCTTGATGTTGTTATGTCCCATAAGCTCTTTCACAATCTTGATGTCGGTTCCTTGCTCCAGCAAGTGGGTGGCGAACGAATGGCGCAGCAGGTGCGGATAAATCCGTTTCGTGATTCCCGCTTCCCGGGCCGCTGCCTTCAGCCGTTTCGACACGATACTCTCGGTGAAAGGTTCGCCCGGTCTGTGTTCAAAAAGCCACACTTTCGGTTTGTATAGTCTGTTATATTCCGTCAGCTTTTTCATCAACGGTTTTGATAGCAGGGTGTAGCGGTCTTTTTTTCCTTTACCCTGCCGCACCCGTATCAGGGAGCGGGATTCGTTGATGTCGCCGGGTTTCAGTTCCAGCAGTTCGCTGATGCGCAATCCTGCGGAATAGAGTATGGAGAACATGCAGAAGAAGCGCAGGTCTGTCACCGTCGCGTCGAGTATCTTCTTTATTTCCTCCTTGCTCAACACGTCGGGCAGCGTCTTCTCCCGTTTGGCACGGTTCACCTTGTAACACCGCCGTTCCTGACCGAGAACTTTCTCGTAATAGAACTTGATGGCGTTGATACGCTGGTTTTGCTGGCAGGAGGATATGTTTTTCTCGTGGATGAGATACAGCAGGTAGTCGTTTATCTCGCCGGGGGTAACCGTTTCAATCTTACGCCCCTCGAAATGCTGTTGGAAATCGCGGAAATAGGAGGTATATACCCTTACGGTATGGTCACTGTAACGCACTTGCTGAAGTTTTTCCAGATAGCCTTCCGGCAGTGGCGGCCGTTTGTCTTCCTCTTTACGGGGGGCGGTTTCCTTGATGGCAGAATAGTCTATAAACGCCATTTTCACATAGCGGTCGAAGAACTCGGCAAGCACGAAATCTTCTGCCGGCAGATAAGCCCTGCCGCCGACAAGCAGTACGTTTTCTTCCTTCGACAGCGACAAGCGGATGTCATTGTCATTACCGAAAGTCACTTCGACAAATTCTCTCCCGTTTCTTATCACCGGAGAAAGTTTGATCTTGGTTTTTGGGGTATATATTTCCATGCCTCACGTTTTGTCGGATATTGAAACCCGTTTTCGCAAATTTATAAAAAAACACGGGTTATCCATGCGCTTTATTGACATTTAACAATAGATCCCGACTACCTGACAATAAGGTGAGGAGCCACGAAAATACCCTCTGCCAAATCCGTCCTTCCCGGCACTCCGTTTCTCCGATTTCCTCTGCCCTGCGCCACAAGCGGCCACTTCTGTGCCCGATGCTTCCATAGCCTTTCCAACTCTTTTACGTTCAGCCGGTTCCCCTTACTTTCGTTCCCGCATCGCTATTGGTGCTAACTAAAAACACTCGTAATTATGGACGAAAACGTAAAGAACGACGCTAAACAAGTCATGCTCGTTCAGAATGCCGACGACGGACGACTGCAAGCCGTTACCGGCGTGGATCGGGACGGCAATATCCAGACCGCCGACCCCACGGATCAGAATGTGGCGAGCCTGCTGAACGTGAACACGCAGGATTCAGCCCTCGAAGCCTTCTTCAAAAAGTTCATGGAACAGGCCCAGAACCCCGTCCACACGGGTATCTTCGTCATGACGGAGAATGCCCTGAACAAACTTATCCGCATCGACTTCGACCCGGAGATTCTGGAAAATTACCGTATCGACCCCTCCGAACGGCTTCAGACGCAGGAGCAGCGGCAGTTCGAGCCGCTGGACGTCACGAAGATAGACCTGGCGGATATGGAGAAGAAAGGTATCCGCATGGAGGACATCGAGCCGCACCTGAAAGCCATGTCTTACGGACATAAATCCAACGGGCTGGTGGAGATGAACCCCGAACTGGAGAACGGGATGCGTGTTTCCACCAAAGGGCGCGTGTCGCTCGAAGAGCAGGCGGACGGCTCGCTGCGCGTCGTGCCGCATTACTGGCAGGAACGGCCCGACCTCGACGCCCCCTTCCACGGGGTGCTGCTCGACGAGGAGGCGAAAACGAACCTGATGAACACCCGCCACGCCGGGAAAGTGATCGACCTGGAGCTGGAGCCGGGCAAGCTCACGCCCTGCTACGTGTCGATAGACAAATGGACGAACACGCTGGAACCCATGCCCGTTTCGTTACTCGAAAAACGTGCCCGCATCAAGGAGGCCGACCTCTCGGAAGGCAAGCAGATGGATTTCTACGGCGGCGGCAAGGTGTTGCTCGAAGGATATACCACCCGCGCGGGTTATAAGCGGGATGCCTATATCCAAATCGACGCGGCCGAACGTAACTATTCCTTTACCTACGACGGTTTGGATCGCAACCGCTACGCCCAGGAGAACAAGGAGATTTACCGTCAGAAGGCCGCCGAGAAAAACGGACGGCAGGAAACTACGGCCTCCGAACGACAGCCCACGCTCACGATTCACCGGACAATCCTCAAAGCCTCCGTGCCCAAAGAGGCTTATGACCAGTGGACGGAAGCGGTGAATGATCCCTCCAAGCGGGCGGATGTCAAGGCTTTCTACATCAAGGGCATGGTCAAGGACGGGCAGGGTGAGCCGTTCAACGCCTGGGTCAAGCCCAACTTCGAGCGTAACAAGATGGACTTCTTCCGCTGGAATCCCGACCGTGCGAAACGGCAGGGAGCGGAGGTCAAACCCGCCGTTGAAAGCCGTACCCAGGTCGCCGTCAATTCCGAGGGCAAGACCGTCGAAGCGGTCAAAGGTGTGAAAGAGCCGCTCAAGCAGGGACAGCAGGAAGCCACCCCGACGCAGAAGAAAAATTACCGCAGCAGCAAAAAGAGCAACTCCAAAGGTGTCAAGGTATAACGTATGAAATGGTTCTACATGCAGGCCGGAGCCATGCCGCTCCTGATCGCGGCGCTGGCCGCCTTGTACCTCCGGCCGGGTAAACGCAGCCCCCCGGAGGAGGCGGACGACGGACGGCAGTATTACGACGGGAACGGCAACCATGTCTATTACGACCGCCGGCTGATCGCCCGTCCGGAAAAAGAGAAAGAAGAAGAACTACAAGAAAACAACCACTGAAAAATCCGAATCATCATGCAAGTAATTATCGCAGAAAAGCCCTCGGTGGCGCGTGAGATCGCCGCCATCGTGGGAGCCACGAACCGTAAAGACGGTTTTATCGAGGGAAACGGCTACGCCGTAACCTGGGCCTTCGGCCACCTGGTCGGGCTGGCAATGCCCCAACAGTACGGCATCGCGGGTTTCCGCCGGGAAAACCTGCCTATCCTGCCATCATCGTTCATCCTCCTGCCCCGGCAGGTTCGGGAGGGTAAAGAGTATAAGGCCGACCCGGGTGTCGTGAAGCAGCTCGGTATTCTCCGGGAATTGTTCGGCATGGCCGAGCGCATCATCGTCGCGACCGACGCGGGGCGTGAAGGGGAGCTGATCTTCCGCTACATCTACTCTTACCTGGAATGCCGCACCCCTTTCGTGCGGTTATGGATCAGCAGCCTGACCGACCGGGCCATCCGCGAGGGGTTACAACACCTCCGCCCCGGCAACGAATACGACAACCTTTACCTCTCGGCCAAAGCCCGCAGCGAAGCCGACTGGATCGTCGGTATCAACGCCTCGCAAGCGCTTGCCGTGGCTGCCGGGCGGGGCGTCTGGTCGCTCGGACGGGTGCAGACCCCCACGCTGGCGATCATCTGCTCCCGTTACCTGGAGAACAAGGCGTTCAAGCCCGCCACCTATTTCCGGCTGAAGCTCTCCACGGCAAAGGAGGGCACGGAGTTCACCGTCCTCTCCACGGAGAAATTCGACGGCAGGGAGAAGGCGGAAGCAGCCCGCGCCGAGGTTATCGGCGTCCGAACGGTACGCGTCGTGAACGTGGAGCGCAAGGAGGCCAGGGAACAGCCGCCTCTCTTGTACGACCTGACGACACTCCAGAAAGAGGCCAACAGCCGGTATGGTTTTTCGGCAGAAAAAACGCTCGACATCGCCCAGTCGCTTTACGAGAAGAAGTTCATCACTTATCCCCGTACCGGCTCACGCTATATATCGGAAGATGTGGCCGAGGAGATTCCGGCACTCATCGGGAACATGACACGCTATCCCCGTTTCGCGGAATACGCGGGCAGGATGGATACCGCATCTCTCTCCCGCCGAAGCGTGGACAACGAAAAGATCGCCGACCACCACGCGCTGCTTCCCACCGAGAACCTCCCCTCCGAACTGGATGCCGACCACCGCATCGTCTATGAGATGGTCGCGGGGCGGATGCTCGAAACCTTTTCCGGGGCCTGCGTGAAAGAAAACACTTTCCTTACCCTGCAAAGCGCGGGACATGATTTCACGGCCCGCGGCAGTATCATGGTCGAGACGGGCTGGCGGGCCGTCCTGAATGAACCTGTCGAAGAGAAAGAGGAGGACATGACCCTCCTTCCCGACATCGTGCAAGGCGACGAGCTGCCCGTCAAAGGATGCGGCACGGAACAGAAACAGACCCGGCCGCGCCCCCTTCACACGGAATCGAGCCTGCTAGCGGCGATGGAAACCGCCGGACGCGAACTGTCCGACGAGGCCGAACGCGAGGCGATGAAAGATGCCGGCATCGGCACGCCCGCCACCCGTGCCGCCATCATCGAAACGCTCTTTGCCCGCGAGTATGTCAGGCGAGAGAAAAAGTCGCTTGTACCCACGGACAAGGGACTGGCCGTGTATGCCGTGGTCAGGGACAAGAAGATTGCCGATGTCGCCATGACGGGCGGCTGGGAACTGGCCCTCTCGAAGATCGCCACCGGGGAGATGGACGCCCCGACGTTCCATCGCGGTATCGAGGTCTTCACCTCGCAAATCGCCAAAGAACTGCTGGAAGCAAGAATCGACGGCGCGGAGAGTGACACAGCCTGCCCGCGTTGCGGCAGGCCCGTGGTGTTCTATCCCAAACTCGCCAAGTGTCAGAATCCCGATTGCGGCCTGACCGTATGGAGAACCGTGGGCCGCAAGGAGCTGACCGACAAGCAGCTCGCGGAACTGCTGACCAAAGGCAAAACCGGCACGATCCGGGGATTCGTCAAAAACGGCGGCGGAACGTTCGACGCGGCCCTCACGCTCGATGACCAGTTCAAGACCTCGTTCGTTTTCGAACCGCGCGATACTCCCAGGCAGGGAAAGAGGAACAAACGGAAATAATCGTTACCTTTGCCACTGGAAAAGACCTGTCATAACGAGATACGCTTGTTTGATAAGGATTTTTTCAGTGGTCGGCGCTTCGGGTGGGAACCCGGGGCGCCTTTCTCTTCCCCGATTATCAACGACCACTAAAAATTCTTATCATGCCAGACAAGCAACACCATACCCCCACGGGGGAATTGTCCTATTACGGACTTTCGTTACTATCCTACCTCAAGGACAGCCACCCGGAACTCATCGCCGAAAGTGAGTTCATCGCCGAGCGGGCCGACAGCGCCGCCCAAGCGTACAGCGAGGCGATCCGTTCGGGCTGCAACCACATCGAGGCCGAAGAAATTGCCCGCGAGGAACTCTGCCGCGGACTGCACTTTTCACCCTACAACACGCTGGTAAACATCCTCTGGAGGGAATTCGAGGCGGAGATTCCCGAGGATACCGCCCGGCAGGCGGCTCTACGCCTGCTGCCCCTCTGCCGCGGGGTGCTGGAGAAGTACGACCTCACGGACGACTTCGCCGACACGCCCGACTACGAACTGTTCTATACCGAACTGACGGGAACCGTCCAAATACTTCTCGAAGATGGCATTCAATAAGAAAACCCACCTCCGCCAGAATATCGACGCGCTGAAGACGGCCTTCACGCTCGACAGGGAACGGCGGGCGCCGACTCCCGAAGAAGAAAGGACACTCGGCGCATACAGCGGCTTCGGCGCCATCAAGGAAGTGCTGGAAAACCCCACCGGGAAACCGGACAAGGACGGCATGGCAACGCTCGTGGCCGAGTTGCACGAGGTCATCAGGGCGAACACCCCCGACGAACGGGAATACAAGCGCTACATGGACGGGATCAAGAACTCCGTCCTGACGGCTTTTTACACGCCCCCGAAAGTGGCAGACGCCATCGTGGAGGCGATATGGGACACGCGGATCGTCCCCAAACGTATTCTTGACCCCAGTGCGGGAACGGGGGTTTTCGTCAGTGCCGTGGATTTCCACGCCCCCTATGCGGAGATCACCTGCTTCGAGAAAGACCCCGCCACGGGGTTGATCCTGAAGCACCTGCACCCCGAAAAACGGGTGCGGGTACAGGGATTCGAGCGCATCGAACCCAAATACGCCGGTTACTACGACGTGGCCGTGAGCAACATCCCTTTCGGGGACGTGGCGCTCTTCGACCCGTTCTTCTCCACCCATACCGACCCCGTGCGGCGGCAAGGCACACGGGCGCTGCACAACTATTTTTTCATGAAGTCCGTCGATATGGTACGCGAGGGCGGCCTGGTGGCATTCATCACCTCGCAGGGAGTATTGAACGCCGAGCAGGGACGCCCCGTGCGCGAGTGGCTGATGAACCGCTGCGAGCCCGTATCGGCCATCCGGCTGCCGAACAACCTCTTTACAGAACACGCGGGGACGGAGGTCGGCAGCGACCTGGTTATCCTGCAAAAGAAAGCCGCCACGGGGGAACTGTCCGAACGGCAGCGGGATTTCATCGAATCCCGCAAGCTGTCGAACGGCATCCGGATAAACAACCTTTTCCAGTCGTTCGACAGGGTGATCCATACCGAGGCCAAAGTAGGCAAAGACCCCTACGGCAAACCGGCGATGGAGTTCACCCACGCGGAGGGCGTGGACGGCATCGACCGGGAGATGCGGCGTATGCTCTCGGAGGATTTCAACCGGCATTTCAACGAGAGTTATTGCCTGGAACATGCTCCGGAACAGACACCCGGTACACCGGAGCGGGAATTGTCCCGTCCCCGTCAGGCGGAACGCCAGCGTGCCGAAAGACACGAGCCCCGCCTTGCCGGAGAAATCGTCAAGGAGATTATCGCCGATGCCCGTAACCTTCAGCAGCAGCGGGAAGAGGAGGAAAAACGCCGCGTCGTCGCCGAAATGGCGGCACAGGGCTACCATGTCGATACCGAAACCGGGGAGATTACCCGAATCGAAAACAAACCCGGACAAGTGTTACCGGATTCTGCTGCCACACCCGCCGGAGAACCGACCGGGGAGGATCTGGCCGACTTCGGGGCCTGGTCGAAAGAGCGGGAGAATCGCTTGTGGGGGCAGCACCCGCCGAAACCCGAAGATTTCGGCATGGCAGATACTCCCGTGCAGCACGTGGGCGGAATAACGGAACCGAAACCGCGGGAGGGCTTCGCCGGGTCGCTTTTCGACACGGTGGAAACGGCGGCTCCCGTACCTGCCACCCAAGCTGCCGAACCGGTAAATGTGCAGCAGGAACCGTTGCTGACGCTCTACGATCTGTTCGGCTTCAGCGCCGAGGAGCGGCGGCAGGCAGAACTCGGTATATCCAAGAAAAGGAACAGCCGCCGGGGAGCAAAGCGGAAGACGCCCCGACAACCCTCATTATTCGCCCCGGCCTCCTCTCCGGAGGAACAGAAGAGCGAAATGCCGAAAACGACGCCACCGGAGCGTGATCCCGAAGACTTGTATGCCTCCCTGAACTGGGAGGACAACCCGCCGATCAACGGCTTTTACGAGATGATGATGTCGCTTACCCCGGAACGGAGGGCGGAATTGCGCCGACAAAGCGCCCGGCAGCAGGAAACCCCGGAACAGCGGGAACGGCAGGCGGTACGCCCCCCGACGGAAGCCCCGAAAGGCAAACGGAAACAAGCCGCCGGTACGCCGAGAACGGGCGGCCTGTTCGACACGCCGGAAAATCCGGAGGAGGAAGAACCCGGTAAAGAAATGCCGCAGATACGGGAGGCGGATATGAAACCCCGACCGTTCGAGGGGGAGGTCGCCCCCTATTTCCGCGAGGGAACACTCGTCACGGACGGACAAAACCGGGTCGGCTACCTGCGGGAGACTGAATCCCTGCAACCCATGTTCCACCCGCTGGAACTCACGCCTGCACAACGGACGAAAGCCTCCATGTATATCGAGATACGCGATGCCTATTACCACCTTTATAACAACGAGGCGGAAACGCTGACGGCGAACCCCGCCCTGCGGGAGATGCTCAACCGGCTTTACGACAATTTCACCGAACGCTTCGGACGGCTCAATGACAAACGCAACCTCGACCTGATCAAGATGGACGCGCGGGGGACGGAGATTCTGTCGCTGGAGCGTTACATCGACGGCAAGGCACGCAAAGCCGACATCTTCGAGCGTCCCGTGGCCTTCAATCCCGATGAGATCACGCACGCCGACGACGCTTCGGAGGCCCTTGTGGCCAGCCTGAACAAGTACGGCCGGGTGGAACCGCACTACATGGCCTCGCTCACGGGAACTACCGTGGAGGGAATACTCGGGGAACTGAAAGGACGTATCTATTACAACCCGGAAACGGACGGCTACGAGGTTGCCGACAAGTTCATCGCCGGCAATGTCATCGGGAAAGCCGAACGGATCGAGGCGTTCCTGCGGGAGAATCCCGACCACGCCCCGGCCCGGGAATCGCTGGAGGCTCTGCGCGAGGCGACGCCCAAACCCATCGCTTTCGACGACCTGGACTTCAACCTGGGCGAACGGTGGATTCCAAAAGGTGTTTACGAGCGTTTCGCCTCCTCGCTCTTCGATACGGAGGTGAAGATCACCTTCGCCTCCAACCTGGACGAGTACGGCGTGAAGGCGGAAGCGACGAACGTGAAGATCACGGAGCAGTATGCCGTCAGCGCGCAGACCCGTAAGTACAACGGCCTGCACCTTTTGAAACACGCCCTGCAAAACACTTCGCCCGACATCACCAAGACCGTCCTCAAATGGGTGGACGGAGAACGGCGGGAGGTCAAAGTGCGTGACGGGGAGGCCATACAGCTCGCCAACAGCAAGATAGATGAGATCCGGGGTGCTTTCCCCGAATGGCTGCGCGAGCAGTCGTCCGACTTCAAAGACCGCCTGACAGACCTCTATAACCGTACTTTCAACTGTTACGTGCGCCCGAAGTACGACGGGACGCACCAGGAATTCCCCGACCTCGACCTCAAGGGGCTGGGAATCGACAAACTGTATGACAGCCAGAAGGACGCGATATGGATGGACAAACTGCTCGGCGGCGGGATAATCGACCACGAGGTGGGCGGCGGAAAGACCCTTATCATGTGCTGCGGGGCCTACGAGAAGAAACGCCTCGGGCTGGCCAATAAACCCATGATTATCGGGCTGAAAGCCAACATCCATGAAATAGCCCGGACGTTCTGCACCGCTTACCCGATGGCCAAAGTCCTCTACCCGGGCAAGGAGGATTTCACGCCCCGGAAGCGTGAGCGCATCTTCCGGGAGATACGCAACAACGACTGGGACGCCGTGATCCTCTCGCACGAACAGTTCGGCATGATACCCCAGTCCCCGGAGATACAGCAGGAGATATTGCAGGCCGAGCTGGACTGTGTGGAGGAGAACCTCGAAGTGCTCAAAGCACAAGGCAGGGACGTTTCCCGCGCCATGATGAAAGGGTGTCAGAAACGCAAGGCCAACCTGGAAGCCAAGTTGCAGAAGGTGGCGCACGCGCTGGAAACACGCAAGGACGACGCCGTGGACTTCCGCCTCATGGGTATCGACCACCTCTACGTGGACGAGAGCCACAAATTCAAGAACCTGACTTTCACGACCCGGCATGACCGGGTGGCGGGCCTCGGAAATCCCGAGGGGTCGCAGCGGGCGCTCAACATGCTTTTCGCGCTGCGTACCATACAGCAGCGCACGGGCCGCGACCTGGGGGCGACGTTCCTCTCGGGAACGACCATCTCCAACTCGCTCACGGAACTGTACCTGCTTTTCAAGTACCTGCGCCCGAAGGAACTGGAGCGTCAGAATATCCGCACCTTCGATGCCTGGGCGGCCATATTTGCCAAGAAAACCATCGACTACGAGTTTTCCGTGACCAACGAGGTCGTGCAGAAAGAACGGTTCCGATATTTCATCAAGGTTCCCGAACTGGCCATGTTCTACTCCGAGATTACAGATTACCGCTCGGCGGAGGATATAGGGATCGACCGACCGCAAAAGAACGAGATATTGCACAATATCCCGCCGACACCCCAGCAGACGGAGTTCATAGAACGGCTGGTGCAATTCGCCAAATCGGGCGATGCCACGCTCCTGGGCCGCCTGCCGCTCTCGGAGCGGGAGGAAAAGGCGAAAATGCTCATTGCCACAGACTACGCCCGCAAGATGTCGCTCGATATGCGTATGATAGACCCCGAACTATACAGCGACCACGTGGACAACAAGGCGAGCCACTGCGCCCGTATGATTGCCGGTTACTACCGCCGTTTCGAGGCGTACAAAGGTACGCAGTTCGTATTCTCCGACCTGGGAACCTACAAACCCGGAGCGGGGTGGAACGTCTATTCCGAGATACGGCGTAAACTCGCGGAGGATTACGGCATACCCCAAAGCGAGGTGCGGTTCATCCAGGAGGCGACCTCGGAAAAAGCGCGCAAGGAGATGATCGCCGGTATGAACGCCGGAAAAATCCGCGTACTCTTCGGATCGACCGAGATGCTCGGGACGGGAGTGAACGCGCAGAAACGCTGCGTGGCGATACACCACCTGGACTGCCCCTGGCGTCCCAGCGACCTGGAGCAGCGCGACGGGCGGGGAATACGCACCGGGAACGAGATCGCCAAACTCCATGCCGACAACAAGGTGGACGTGATATTATACGCCGTCGAGAAGTCGCTCGACGCCTACAAGTTCGGGCTGTTGCACAACAAGCAACTGTTCATCCGCCAGCTCAAGACCAACAACATGGGAAGCCGTACCATCGACGAGGGGGCCATCGACGAGAAAAGCGGCATGAATTTTTCCGAGTATGTAGCCGTCCTCTCGGGAAATACAGACCTGCTGGACAAGGCCCGCCTGGAGAAGAAGATCGCCACGCTCGAAAGCGAACGCCAGGCATTCGTGCGCGGCAAATCATCGAGCCGCTACAAGCTGGAGCAGATCACGGAGAAGATAGAGAAGAACAACGACCTGATACGGCGTATCGGCAAGGATCTGGAACACTTCAAGGCCCGCGTCGAGTTCAACGAGGACGGCTCGTACCGCAATCCCGTGAAACTGAACGGGCTGGAAACCTCCGACCCCAAGCTCATCGGGAAACAGCTCAACCGTATCGCCGAAACGGCACGCACGCTCGACAGGCTCGAACCCATCGGGAGCCTCTACGGGTTCGAACTGCTCGTCCAGAGCGAAACGACCGGGAAAGACGGGCTCGACCTGGTGCAGAACCGTTTTTATGTCCGGGGTGAAGGGGATTATCTATACCAGTATAACTACGGGAATATCGCCTCCGACCCGCGACTGGCGGCGATGAACTTCATCCACGCGCTCGCGACCATCGAGCCGACACTGGAAAAATTCCGGAAAAAGAACGAGGAACTGGAGAAAGATATTCCCGTCCTGCGGGAAGTGGTGGAAAGTTCCTGGCGCAAGGAGCCCGAACTGACGGCCCTGAAAACTGACCTGACGGAAATAGACCGCAGGATACAGCAAAGCCTCAAACCGATAGAAGAGAGCGAGGGAAAGGAGGCGGAGGAGGATAACGACGTGTGCCGGGAACGGCATGACACGGCGGAAGAGCTCCCGAAGGAAGACAACACGGCGGCCCGTATTCCTTCCCGGCTGCGGCAGATTGCCGACGCCTCCGGGGGGCGCATCGTGATCGCGGGCGTGGGCAGCCCGCCGGAGAACGGCCCCGCAAAGAAAGGGATTAAGATGTAAGCGAAAAGCCGACGGAAGTACAGATTTCCGTCGGCTTTTTTCATATGCCCATGAGCGTTGTTGTCACACTTCCTGCAAGAGTGTTTGCAGCTCCTCCTGCGTGGGAAGATAGGTCATGTACTGGGCGGCGAAGACCTGCTTTTCATCTTCGGGCAGCGTATAACGGACGACCGCGTCGTTTTTCTCCGCGCAGAGGACGATACCCACCGGAGGGTTATCCCCGGGATTCATCAACTCACGGGTGTAGTAATTGACATACATCTGCATCTGCCCCAAATCCTGATGGGTCAGCTCCCCGGATTTAAGGTCTATTAAAACGAAACAGCGGGCCAGGTAATTGTAAAAGACCAGGTCGATGTAGAAATGCTTGTCGTCGAAGGAGATACGCTTCTGTCGCGCGACGAAGGCGAAGCCTTTCCCGAGTTCGAGCATCAAGCGCTGCAAGCGGCTGATGAGCAGTTGCTCCAGATCGGTTTCCAGAAAATGCTCTCCCTGGGGGATACCGAGAAACTCCAGGATATACGGGTCGCGGATGATCTCTTTGGGTTCGACACGCCCGGGTTCGGTACGGGAAATCTCCTCTTTCACGGCTTTCTTGTCTCGGCTGGCCAGCAAGCGGTCATAGAAAAGCGTGTTGATTTGGCGGTCGAGCTGCCGGACACTCCAGTTTTCCTTGACGCACTCGTGCAGGTAAAAATCACGGGCGGCATCGCCCGACACCTTGAGAAGCGTGCGGCAATGCGACCAGCTCAATTTATCACACAGCGTGTGATATTTCGGGTAGCACTGGTAAAACTGCCTCATGTACCGCAGGTTGGTGGCCGTGAACCCGTTTCCGAACTCCGCCACGAGCCGCCTGGAAAGGGTGTTGATGACAGCCTTGCCATATCCGGCACGGCCGGTTCCCTGCTGCTCGTACTCCACTATATATTTCCCTACCTGCCAGTAAGCCCTCACGAGGGTCGAATTGACATGATGTATCACCTTCGCGCGCGCTTCCTGCAAGATATGGCGCACGTTATGCAGCAGCTCTTCCTCCCCTTTGTCGGCAGGATATATTTTATCTGTTTCTTTCATTGTTCATTATTATATAGGCTTCCAAGTGCAAACATACTGATTTTACGGCAAATATCGAACGGTTGTACCGCCTTGTCGTGCCTTATTCCATGTATCTCCGCGTTTTTCCATGACGCCGGACTCTCGGGACAGGGCCTAACCGGAACCGGCAGGACGATCCTTTTTCAGCTTGCGGAAATTACTGAAGTTACGCTCGATGAACCGCAGGACGTCCGATTCCCGGTAGAAGGTCTTGTGATAGATCATCTCGTAAGGCAGCTCTCCCGAGGTGCGGTAACGCTGGAGTGTGCGCTTGCTGATATTGAGCATACGGCACAGGTCGTAATTGTCCAGAAGACGCTCCCCGTCAGGCAGGATGGAAAGCGGTTGCTCCACGTCCCCCGCGCACAGCTTCTCAATACGTTCCAGCCGTTCCGAGAGCCGCTGCATCCATCCGTCGAAATATTCCTTATCCAGAAACATGGCCTACTCCTTTGGTCGGTTTTTGCGCCGCACGGAACGCTCCTTCAGCACACGGCGGATTTCCGTGAGGGAATAATACAGCTTCCGGTTGATGGCCGAATAGGTGATCACGTGATCCGAGCGGAGGCGTTGAAGGGTACGCCCGCTGATGCCCAGGTAACGGCAGACCTGCTCGCCGTCCATCCATTCGTCGTTTATATACTCCTTATTCCATGCACGCCCCTTTTCAGGGAGAGAGGCGATTGCAGCCTCTATTTTCTCTATACGCCCGACAAGCTCGTTATAGGCTCGCGAACTGATCACTATGATTTTCATACTCCTTTGTTTTTTAGTCTGTTACAAAGGTCGGGCTTATATGGACAGCTTAAAACGAGGTCGGTACGACTTTTTTTTGATAATTTGCAGTGAACTGATTCTCAACGGTTCATGCGGTGAAGAAGGCAGTGTTTTTTACCGAAATCCGCGGCCCGTACTCGGTATTTTTATTGGCAGAAATGCGATAGCATACTGTGATTCAACGCTTAACGGTGTTCTAATCCGGACGGGGCTACAACGGAACACCCGTATCGGCTCCTTATACGGGTGCAAATACGGGCGTTCGGGAAAGTTCCTTTCGAGAGTTACGGGGGAAAACCGACCTCGGTTCTTTTGTTATATACAACACTGATTATCAGTGCTTCTATAAGAAATAGAGTGCTTTACCGGTTCATGTTCTACTCGGAATTGCCGTTTTTCTTGTTTCGCTTCCACGTCTGCATACGTTTAAGCAGGGCCTCTTTCGCCTTGTCAAGCCACGGTGTCGGGTTGTTTCGGATTTTCATATCGCAGAATGTCCTCGAAAGGTTCATGTCGAGGTGTACGTTGAAAGCGTTGGAAATGTAGCTGGCAAGTTGCGTGAGTGGCACATTGCCGAAACAGCCTTTACTGTCGAGCAGGTAAATAAGTTCCGTCAGATCCGTCTTCGAGTCCTGCCATGTCGGACGCACGTCAGACAATGGCAGAACCATGTTCCGGAGGTTCGTGCTCTCCAGTGATTCCAATTCGCCCATAAGATAAACCGACAACATATCGTTGGCCAGGATTTTCGCCACCTTGAAATCCGCGTTTGTCGAAAACTGCGGGTCGAGTTCATAGTAGAAGGTTTCCAGGTATTGCTCCGTGTCGGTCTGCCCGCGCAGGAAATAGAGGCTGTCCAGGTGTGTAGCGCCGCTGCGGAAATAGCGGATAAAGTCGAGGCGTTTCTGCGTGTACGCGTTGATGGCCCGAACATGGGCGTCCAGGTACTCCCGTTGTGCCTCGATACTTCCTACCGGACGGTTCATCTCGATATTGTAGAGCTTGCGGTAATAGATCAGACGGCAAAAAAGACGAGGTTTGATTTCTTTGAAGAACTTTATTTCCTCGTCATCGTTTTGAAAACGGTAGCCGATGATATATTGTTTCAAACGGTCGAACGCTTCTCCCAGGACACGTGACGCTTCAAGCGACTTTTTCAACACGTCGGTATCCCGCGATTCGATACGTTCGATACTCCGCAGGACTTCGCTGTTTAATTTTTCTATAAATGCAATCATAATCCGTCTTGTTACTTTCGCGTATAAAGTTAGCGAATCGAAAAACCGGCGGATTACGATTTTTATCTTTCTCTTCGTTTTTTTATCACGGAGCCGATTTTAATGTCAGATCCGACCTTCCTGGCGGATGGAAGTGGGATTGCTCCCCATATTCCGCTTGCAAAAGTCCGTAAAGTGGGATTGGGCGGAGAAACCGCACATGTAGGCTATTTCCTGCAACGTGTAGTGTGTCGTCCGCAACAACTCCCCGATACGTTCGATACGGCGCTGACGTAACCACGAGGAGGCCGAGCAGCCGAAAACCCGCTGGAAACGCCGGCGGAAGGTAATCGTGCTGGAATACCCGCAAACCCCGGCGAGTTCCGTGACGTTATCCGAGGCAAGATAATTCGATTTGACACGGGAGATGAACTCGTAATCGTCCCCCAGGTGCAACAGCTCCTCGAACTCCCCGACATCGGCGGGAGTGAGATGTTCATAAGAGGCGTCGAGCATTTTCAGCATGACAGCAGCGTTACATTCAACGGGCATACCCAATGTCTTACGGGCTTCACGCAGGTAATTCTTGAACCGCAGCCGCAGCGTGTCGTGATGCGGGTAGGAACACTCGGACAGAATGGTGCAAACCGTCCGCAGTTCATCGACACAACAGTAGCCGAAATACCACGTTACAAGACGCTCGACGTAATGGACGATATGAAATTCCTCCGAAAGCATCAGAAGAAGCAGGAACGGGGTGAAATCCTGGTATTCCCTCGTTATGGGACGGGGTGCTTCGTCAAGCAAGGAGGCGATGTCCCGCATCAGCAGAGAATCTCCCGAGTACGCTTTTATTTGTTCGGAACTGCGGGCATAATCCCGGTAACGCGATATGACCGCCGACAAAGCATTGAACTTCACGGCGTGAACGCCTTCTATAAAGGAAGGGCGAAGACTGTTGTAAATGGATAAGTCGGTTTGCATAAGTCATTTCTATAAAACGGAGCCGCATCCCCTTGTTGCCAAAACTCCGCAAGTCGTTACTTATGAACCGCTTGGAACACGGTACGAATCCTAATTACAAATATATCGCATCTGATAATCCGGAACAAATATCAGCAGGTAAAAATGAAAATAAACCTCGTTATTTTTGATTATTACCTGCAATAATATTATATTTGCAAACAAATAAGAGTTGTTTGACAGCATGAGAAATATAGTGTATCAAAGCACTTTACCAATTTCTTATCCGTTGCCCATTCTCATGCGAGTTTCTTTTAATCTATTTGTAGTCAATTAAATACCTTCAGACTACATCAAATATATTAAAAGAATATCGTTATAATTGTTATGCCGTATGGGAGCTCACAGACACTCTGTTTAAAAATCGGGAATATTTTATAAATCATATAACACGTTCTATTGGACAAAAATACAAACTTACAATACTTCCGTAATTAGTTTCTTGCATGATACTATTATATAAGTAACAAACAACCTAATCCTCTCTTAGTGAATACATATACAAATATTAGGTAGTTCGAGACAAAACACGTAAATTTGTGCCTCGAATTAGAAATAACAGTATAAATCACTATAAATAAAAACTTTATCACTATGGAGTACAATTTCAAAGAAATTGAAAAGAAGTGGCAGAAAAGGTGGGTAGAAGAGAAAACCTACCAAGTTACGGAAGATGATTCGAAGCAAAAATTTTATGTACTAAACATGTTTCCTTACCCATCAGGAGCTGGTCTACACGTAGGTCATCCGCTGGGATACATTGCTTCAGATATTTACGCCCGTTACAAACGACTGCAGGGCTTCAATGTACTCAACCCGATGGGATATGACGCTTACGGTCTGCCGGCAGAACAGTATGCCATCCAAACCGGACAGCATCCCGCCATCACTACCGTCAACAATATCAACCGCTACCGCGAGCAGTTGGACAAAATAGGTTTCTCTTTCGATTGGAACCGTGAAATCCGCACGTGCGACCCGGAATATTATCACTGGACGCAATGGGCCTTCCAAAAAATGTTCAACAGCTATTATTGCAACGATGAACAGCAAGCCCGTCCTATCGAAGAACTGGAAAAAGCCTTCGCCATCTACGGAAACAAAGGACTGAACGCCGCTTGCAGCGAAGAAATCAGTTTCACTGCCGAAGAATGGAACGCCAAAAGCGAAAAAGAAAAGCAGGAAATCCTGATGAACTATCGTATCGCTTATCTGGGTGAAACAATGGTAAACTGGTGTGCCGAATTAGGAACTGTACTGGCTAACGACGAGGTAGTAGACGGAGTCAGCGAACGTGGCGGTTTTCCTGTTATCCAGAAGAAAATGCGCCAATGGTGTTTGCGTGTATCTGCGTATGCACAACGCTTGCTTGATGGATTGGACACGATCGAATGGACAGATTCTCTGAAAGAAACCCAAAGAAACTGGATCGGACGTTCGGAAGGTGCTGAAGTGCAATTCAAAGTAAAAGACAGTGACCTCGAATTCACAATTTTCACCACTCGTGCAGATACCATGTTCGGTGTTACTTTTATGGTATTAGCTCCGGAAAGTGAATTGGTGGCACAATTAACGACTCCTGAACAAAAAGCAGAAGTAGACGCTTACCTCGACCGTACCAAAAAACGTACGGAACGTGAACGCATTGCCGACCGTAGCGTTACCGGTGTATTCAGTGGTTCGTATGCTATCAATCCGTTCACAGGTGAAGCAGTGCCCGTATGGATCAGCGATTACGTACTGGCCGGATACGGAACAGGAGCTATTATGGCTGTACCTGCTCATGATAGCCGCGACTATGCATTTGCCAAACATTTCGGATTGGAAATCCGTCCGTTGGTAGAAGGTTGTGATGTAAGCGAAGAAAGTTTCGATGCAAAAGAAGGTATTGTTTGCAATTCTCCGCGTCCGGATGTCACTCCTTACTGTGATCTTTCATTGAACGGACTGACTATCAAAGAAGCGATAGAAACGACCAAGAAATATGTAAAAGACCACAATCTGGGCCGTGTGAAAGTGAACTACCGTCTGCGTGACGCTATCTTCTCCCGCCAGCGTTACTGGGGTGAGCCGTTCCCTGTTTACTACAAAGACGGAATGCCTTATATGATCGACGAAGCCAGCCTGCCGCTTGAACTTCCGGAAGTCGCTAAATTCCTGCCTACCGAAACAGGTGAACCTCCATTAGGACACGCAACTAAATGGGCTTGGGATACAGTAAACAAATGTGTAGTAGAAAATGAGAAGATTGACCATGTAACTGTCTTCCCGCTGGAGCTAAACACCATGCCGGGATTCGCCGGTTCTTCGGCTTACTATCTCCGCTACATGGACCCGCATAATAATAAGGCATTGGTTGATCCGAAAATTGACCAGTACTGGAAAAATGTAGACCTATATGTAGGTGGTACCGAACATGCAACAGGGCACTTGATTTATTCTCGTTTCTGGAATAAATTCTTGTACGACATGGGTGTGTCTGTAATGGAAGAGCCATTCCAAAAGTTAGTAAATCAAGGAATGATTCAAGGTCGCAGCAACTTTGTATACCGTATCAAAGATACCAATACTTTCGTTTCACTGAACCTGAAAGATCAATACGAAGTTACTCCTATCCATGTAGACGTAAATATCGTATCCAATGATGTTTTGGATTTGGAAGCATTCAAAGCATGGCGTCCTGAATATAAAACAGCCGAGTTTATCCTCGAAGACGGAAAATACGTTTGCGGATGGGCAGTTGAAAAGATGAGTAAATCAATGTTCAATGTAGTCAATCCGGACATGATTGTTGAGAAATACGGTGCAGATACACTTCGTATGTACGAAATGTTCCTCGGCCCGGTAGAACAGTCTAAACCGTGGGATACCAACGGAATCGACGGTGTACACCGTTTTATCCGCAAATTCTGGTCGCTGTTCTACAGCCGCACGGACGAATATCTGGTGACAGACGAACCTGCAACGAAAGAAGAATTGAAGAGCCTTCATAAATTGATTAAGAAGGTGACAGGTGATATTGAACAGTTCTCTTACAATACATCTATCAGCGCATTCATGATTTGCGTAAACGAACTCTTCAACCTGAAATGCAGCAAGAAAGAGATTCTGGAACAGCTCGTTATCACGCTCGCTCCTTTCGCTCCGCATGTCTGCGAAGAGTTGTGGGACGTATTGGGACACGAGACTTCCGTATGCGACGCCCAATGGCCTGCATACAATGAAGAATATCTGAAAGAAGATACTGTCAACTATACCATCTCTTTCAACGGAAAGGCACGTTTCAATATGGAATTTGCAGCAGATGAAGCTTCGGACGCTATTCAGGCGGCGGTATTGGCCGACGAACGTTCGCAGAAGTGGATTGACGGCAAGACTCCAAAGAAAATCATTGTCGTTCCGAAGAAGATTGTAAACGTTGTAATTTAAAGTATTAAGTAATAAGTATTAAGTATTATCCGTAGCCGCTATCCCAATATATCCGCCAGGTTAATACTTAATACTTTATACCTAATACTTTAAAAATCCTATTACTTAAAATCCTATGCATAAACTATCAAAAGCAGAAGTAATGAGAGAAGTGAAAGATTATATCTACATCACTCTCGGATTGATAAGCTATTCTTTGGGATGGGCTGCATTCCTGTTACCTTATCAGATAACTACCGGAGGAACTACCGGTATCGGAGCTATTATCTATTATGCAACGGGATTTCCAATCCAATGGTCATACTTCATTATTAATGCAGTTCTGATGACCTTTGCCATCCGGGTATTAGGTCCAAGATTTAGTATAAAAACCACTTATGCTATTTTTACACTGACTTTTCTGCTTTGGTTATTCCAGTTGGTGGTGAACAATTATGTAGAAGCGCCGGATATGACGCCGGACGGTAAACCGTTGTTACTCGGTACAGGGCAGGATTTCATGGCCTGCATTATCGGTGCAGCCATGTGCGGTGTAGGTCTGGGTATCACTTTCAACTACAATGGAAGTACGGGTGGAACAGATATTATCGCCGCTATCGTCAATAAATACAAAGATGTATCACTCGGACGAATGATTATGATTTGTGATGTATTCATTATCAGTTCCTGTTACTTTATATTTCATGACTGGCGCCGGGTTATTTTCGGTTTTGTCACTCTGTTTATCATTGGCGTTGTGCTCGACTGGATTATCAACAGTGCCCGTCAATCGGTTCAATTCTTTATCTTCTCAAAGAAATATGACGAAATAGCCGACCGGATTATTAAAGATGCCGACCGGGGAGTTACAGTACTCGACGGTACGGGATGGTACAGTAAAAACAATGTGAAAGTATTGGTAGTACTTGCCAAGAAACGTCAGTCACTCGACATTTTCCGTTTGGTAAAACGCATTGATCCAAATGCTTTTATCTCTCAAAGTTCTGTTATCGGCGTGTATGGCGAAGGATTCGATAAGCTAAAAGTGAAATAATAACTGGTTGATAAGTATTGAACCACCTTGTTAAAACAAAAAAATAAGATGATGAAACGCAAACTTGTATTTGCTACCAATAACGCTCATAAACTGGAAGAAGTAGCCGCTATCTTAGGAGACCAAGTGGAATTACTAAGTCTCAATGATATCGGTTGCCAAACAGATATTCCCGAAACTGCCGAAACACTGGAAGGAAATGCGCTATTAAAATCTTCCTATATCTATAAAAACTATCATCTGGACTGTTTTGCCGATGATACAGGATTGGAAGTGGAAGCCTTGAACGGAGCTCCCGGAGTTTATTCCGCCCGCTATGCAGGAGGTGAAGGACATGACGCCCAGGCTAATATGCTCAAACTCCTTCACGAACTGGAAGGAAAGAAAAACCGTAAAGCGCAATTCCGCACCGCTATTTCGTTGATATTGGACGGAAAGGAGTATCTCTTTGAAGGAGTGATAAAAGGCGAAATTATCAAAGAAAAACGTGGTGATTCCGGATTTGGCTACGATCCTATATTTAAGCCTGAAGGCTACGACCGGACTTTTGCCGAATTGGGAAATGATATAAAAAACCAAATCAGCCATCGTGCACTGGCTGTACAGAAACTTTGTGAGTTTCTGCAAAGCTAATTATACATACCCACTTAAAATATAAAACACAATGAAGAAAATTACTTTATTTACTTTACTTACGTTACTGTTATGTACTTCATGTGTAACAAAAAAGAAGTTCATGCAGGCAGAAATGGCAGCTACTATAAGCAAAGATAGTTTGCAAGGATTATTGACCGACTGCCGCAATATAAACGCGCAAATGTCGGCACAAATCAAGAACCTTTTGCGTGATACCACCAAAATGGGAAACAGTATCCGCCAATATCAGAGTATGCTGAACGTGAATATGACCGAACAGGAAAAACTAAATGCCCTGTTGAGCCAGAAGAAAAACGAGCTTAACGAAAGAGAACGTACCATCAATGAGTTGCAGGATATGATTAAAGCGCAAAACGATAAGGTACAGAATCTTTTGAGCAATGTAAAAGATGCCTTACTTGGTTTCAGTACCGACGAACTGACCGTTCGCGAGAAAGACGGAAAAGTATATGTAGCTATGTCCGATAAACTATTATTCCAATCAGGAAGTGCCCGCCTGGATAAACGCGGAGAGGAAGCTCTCGGCAAACTGGCGGAAGTACTAAACAAGCAGACGGACATTGATGTATTTATTGAAGGTCATACGGATAACAAACCGATCAATACTGTACAATTCAAAGATAACTGGGATTTAAGTGTGATCCGTGCCACTTCCGTAGTTCGTATCCTCATCAAGAATTACAATGTGAATCCTTTGCAGATTCAGCCTAGTGGCCGCGGTGAATATATGCCTGTGGATGATAATGAAACAGCCGAAGGCAGAAGTAAGAATCGCCGTACGGAGATTATCATGGCTCCGAAACTGGATAAGTTGTTCCAGATGCTTCAAAGTTCGGAAGGACAAAACTAAGAATTTCATATTGAAAAAAGGAAGATGCAGATTCAAAACGCTGTATCTTCCCTTTGCTTTCTACTATTCAACGAAATAATTTCATCCTTATCTCGATATCAACTTTATACGTGTAATCAAAATGAAAAAAAATACATATTTTCTTTTCACCAAGATAGTGGCACTCGTAATGATGTTAGGTATTGCAGTGAATTGTGTCGCTTTTTCTACACTTCCGGAATCAGAGCTTGTCTGGAAGAATGTTTCCGGCATCGGAAAGAAAATGTCTGTATATTGCATTTTTACTGACAGTAGGGGGATAGTATGGTTAGGGACAAATAATGGCTTATTCTTCTACGACGGCGTGACGACTCATGCAGTAAGTGAGACGGAAATAGGAAGAAATCCTATATACTCCATCATTGAAAATGACGGCGTATTATTGTTGGGTACGAATAAGGGGCTTATGACGTTTTCCTTTTATAGGAACACACTCGAATATTATAAAACTGATTCTCCCAAAGAAATAAGATGTATGCTGTTGATTGATGACATACTTTGGGTTGGTAGCATATACGGAATGTATACTTTCAATCTAAATACAAAAGAAATCAAAAATGTTTCTGAAGGATTGCCGCACAAGTCAGTATATTCAATTCTAAGAGATTGTAGAGGAATATTATATGCAGGGACGTATGACGGTCTCGCAAGATGGGACTCGAGTGATAAAGTATTCAAGGAAGTGAATATTCCGGAATATGAGAAAACCTCAAACAATCTGTTTGTCAACTGTTTGCTCGAAACGTCTGACCACCAATATATTTATGTAGGAACCGAGGGAACATTGTACTGCTACACTCCTATGACAGGGGCTTGGGAGAAAAATGCCCATGTGAATGGAAACAACATCAAGAGCCTCACACAATCAGACAACGGGCACCTTCTCGTTGGAACCGACAATGGCGTATTTGATCTTTCCGGCAATAACGTCAAACAATACTTCCACGACTCGCGACAAGAACAGACGCTTTCAAACAATGAAATATGGTGTATTCATTCCGATAATACAAATAATGTATGGGTAGGACATGAGGTAGGATTTTCCATAGCTTCAAGTTCTAATGCCATACGTATTGTCAAGTTAAGTACTCTCACTCTTTCAGGCGAAGGAAACGACATACATTCAATTTATAGAGACAGGCAAGGAGTTTTGTGGATCAGTGGAACCAATGGCATTATAAAACTTGCTGAAAACGAACCGGCAAAGTGGTATCGACCTTCGAAAAAGCCACATTCCCTATCCCACAATCACATAAGGGCTATAAAGGAGGATTCTGACGGGAATATCTGGTTTGCCACTGATGGAGGACTAAATTGCTACAACGCCGTGGCAGACAATTTTGATGTATTCCACATAGTCGACAAAGAGGGCAAACATTCTTCAAACTGGGTTTATGCCTTAGAGGAAGACGGTGCCAATTATATGATTGGCAGCTATCTGGGAGGACTCCATTATGTGTCAAAATCCAAGTTCGATTCTTCGGGCGGGGTAATTGTCTCCGACAATTCGATTAATGTCAGCTCACCGATTTTTAAGAATCTGAATTTAAAGTTGAATAATGACCTTATAAATAAGGTTATAAAAGATCCTTCCGGCAATATTTGGATATTGTGCTTCAGCGATAACATATTGACGGAAGTTACGCCCGACGGACGTGTAGAAAGATACAATATAGAAGAGATGACTGGTAATTATCCCACTCTTCTTGCTCTGGATGAACAAGGAAGATTATGGTGTGCCTTTAAAGGCGGTGCAGTTGTCTTCAATAAGGACAATTCCCATCATATTATCAAATTCCCAAAAACCGATGGCGATGAAAGCATATTGGCTATTGGAAAAGTTGGAGAGGGCATGTGGATATCGACTGTGACCAATGTATGGAACATCGATGGCAAAACCTTTGAGGTAAATCTCTTGCCGATACCGCAAAAGTCGTATAAATCCATCTTCGCCGATTCTGTAACCCAAAAAGTTTATTTAGGTGGAATTGATGAGATTACCGAAGTTGACCCCCGTATCATAAACGATGGGACTGATAAGGCAAAGATTAAGATGATTCTGACAAGTGTGAATGACGGTATTTTTGATTTGTCCCGGCTGAATCCCGAGGAGAAAGGACTGACTATTCCCTACGGTGGAAATTTGACGCTTGTTGTCAGCAACCTCGACTATTCTCCCGATGCATTGCAACGGTATATATATAAGTTAGCCAAATCGCAGACCGACACCATCGGCAGATGGATTATAATGCCTGAAGATTTCAACACCATTTCGTTGTCCGAACTGAAGATGGGCGACTATTTCATACTGCTGAAAACAGTGGGTACGTTGGGGCCTGCATTTTCATTGCCGTTGAACGTACAAGCGCCCTGGCCTCTGTCATGGTGGGCTTTCTGCCTGTATTTCTTAATGATTCTTGCCATTATAGCATGTGTCATATTATATATGCGTAAACGTAATGCCCGACTTATTCAGGAAGAAGACAGACGCAAATCCCTTGAGAATGTAGAACGAAAACTGACTTTCCTTTCCAGCATCTCTCATGACCTGAAGACACCGCTTTCAATGATTATGGGGCCGGTAAGCGTGCTCAAAGAAAAAGTGAAGGACAAAGAAATGCTGAAAAGTCTCGAAACTGTCTATGAAAATGCTGTCAAGCTAAACAATATGATACACCGTACGCTTGAAATCAATCACTTGGAAGACGGGGGAGAAAACTTATTGATACTTTCTACATTCAATGCAGTTGATTTCTGCAAAAGCATTTTTGAAACATTCAAGGAGAATCATCCGCAAAAGAAATTCGTATTCCATTCCTCGGTGCCCCAGCTTTTAATAGAAGCTGATGCAGTTAAGTTTGAATCTATCATCACCAATCTTATGTCAAATGCCTGCAAGTATTCTGAAGATGATTCTACCATCTCATGCGGCATAAGCCGTGTTGACCGGAATATTCATATCGTGGTGTCGGATGACGGCATCGGTATAGCCGAAATAGACCAGCCTCTGATATTCCAACGTATGTTCCGTGCACCTTCTACATCCAAGATGCGTGAGGGTACCGGTATCGGTCTGTACCTTATCAAAAAATACATCGAACTGATGAAAGGCAAGATTGAGCTTTACAGTGAAAAAGGTCAAGGCACATCGTTCATTGTTACCTTACCTTTGTCAGAGAAATCCATAATCGAGCATAATACAGATATGGATAATGCTGATTATAAGAAACCCAAAATTCTGATAGTCGAAGATAACCGGCAAATATCAGAGTTCATATATGATTTGTTAAAGAAGGACTATATATGCTTGTCGGCGGAAAATGGACGCGCCGGACTCTCTATCGCGCAATCTTTCATTCCCGATTTGATTATATCGGACGAATTGATGCCTGTAATGAAAGGATTGGAAATGATACAACGCTTAAAACAAAATACCCGTCTGGCAAATATCCCTATTATCATGCTTACCGCAAAAACAGATAATAGTACGGAGAATGAAAGCGTCAAACTAGGTATTGACATCTTTATGTCGAAACCTTTTGAACCTTCAGTGTTATTGGGCAGGGTCAAGCATCTGCTGCAATCGCGCGCCAAGTTGCAAGAGGCCATTCGTATCGAGGCCATTACCGAGGTAAAACCCATTGAGGCGGAGTCTGTGTCGGAAAAACAACTGGCCAGGATTTCAAAAGTCATAGAAGATAACATTTCCGACCCGGATCTGAATGTCAATTTTGTCTGTGAGAAGTGTGAGATGCCCAATAAACAGTTGTATCGTATCATTAAAAAATACATGGGGGTCGGGCCTCTGGATTATATCCGCAATGTAAGACTTCAGAAAGCCGCCATGCTATTAAGCCAGAAAAGATTTACCGTGTCCGAAATCTGCTATATGGTGGGATTTAAAACGCCGTCATATTTTGCCAAATGTTTCCAGGAACGGTTTGGTGTGAAACCGAGCCAGTACCAGTCTGATGACAAATCCGTGATATGATTTCAGACATAAATATCAAATATTTCGTTTAATCGGCGTGATGTCTGAACTGTTGCATCAATTGTCCGATTATTGACCAGAATCCTTTTTTTAATCACATACCTTTGTTCCCAGAAGTAGATATCGAATGGATTATCCCCCGTTTGATAGCCTTAAATTATTTTATTAATTAATATCATGTTGATCTATGGTTAATGCTTATGGAGCTTCCGAGGTAAAGACTTGGTTAATGGGAGTATTACTCTCAATACTACTGTTGCCCGCTTCGGTATACGCTCAAACACAAAGGACGGTTACGGGCACCGTCGTCGATGAAATGGGAGAATCTATTATTGGAGCTTCTGTCAAAGTTGCCAATGCTCCTGTTGGAGTAATCACTGATTTTGATGGCAAATTTACGCTAAAGGTTCCTTCCAAGACCAAACAACTTATCATTTCCTATGTAGGATATATTACGCAGACGGTCGACATCACATCTGATGTGATTCATGTGAAAATGCGAACCGACAATCAGCTTCTCGAAGAAGTGGTCGTAGTTGGTTATGGTGTGACCCGCAAGAGTGACTTGACCGGTTCTGTCAGTACAGTAAAGGCTGATGATTTCAATGGAGGTATCGTCAATTCTGCCGAACAGCTCATTAACGGTAAAGTATCAGGTGTCCAAATTATGAGTTCAGGAGGTTCCCCGTCAGCAGGCAACACAATCCGTATTCGTGGCGGAGCATCTCTGAATGCTTCCAACGACCCTCTTATTGTTGTCGACGGTGTGCCTCTTGAAAGCGGCGGTATCACCGGTAGCGGTAACTTTATGAGTATGATTAATCCTGCGGACATTGAAAGCATGACCGTGCTAAAGGATGCTTCGTCGACAGCCATTTACGGTTCGCGCGCATCAAACGGTGTATTGCTTATCACGACAAAGAAGGGTGGAAAAGACCGCTTAAAGGTCAGCTTCGTAACCAACAATTCACTTTCAACAAAGACCAAAGTCAGCGATGTGCTCGATGCCGACCAGTTTAAATCCGTTATCACGACACAAGGTACCAATACTCAAAAATCACTGCTTGGAGATGCCAGGACTAACTGGACTGATGAAATCTTCCACACCGCCTTTGCTACCGACAATAATGTCAGCGTATCCGGCCGGGTCGGAATGTTGCCTTTCCGTGTGTCAGTTGGTTATTTAAACCAGGAAGGTATCCTTCAATCAGACAGAGTGGAACGTTACACGGGTAGCCTTGTCCTTAATCCCTCATTTTTTGACGATCATCTGAAACTCACGCTTAACGCCAAAGGGTCTGTAAGCGAAACCCGTTTTGCCGACTCCGGTGCGATCTATGGCGCGGCTTCATTCAATCCGACCATGCCTGTCCATTCTGCGAACGGGGCATTCGGTGGCTATTTTGAATCTGTCAGCCCGGGCGGTGTTCCCGACGCGACGCTCAATCCTGTAGGCAGACTTGATTACATCAGTCACAAAGCAGAGGTCAAGCGTATGATCGGCAACTTTGACGTCGACTACAAATTCCACTTCCTGCCCGAGCTGAAAGCTCATGTTTCACTCGGTCTTGACTATGCTGAAGGATGGGGTGTTTATTACTGTCCGGAAGGTGTAGGCCTGAACTATGAAATTGGAGGTACAAACAACAAATATGGCCCTCAGACCAATACGAATAAACTTTTTACCGCTTATCTCAATTACAACAAGAACATCGAGAGCATCAAGAGCAACTTTGATATCACAGCCGGTTACGACTACCAATATTGGAAGTCCAAAACTGCAGAATATGATGAATATAACGTATATGGAGAAGTACAGAAGTCTGTTGCCCCTACAGATCAGCGTCACTTATTAATATCATGGTATGGCCGCTTGAATTACTCATTTGACAGCCGCTACCTGTTGACGGCGACCATGCGTTCCGATGGTACATCAAGATTTTCTCCTGATAACCGCTGGGGTTATTTTCCATCGGTCGGTCTTGGCTGGAGAGTTGACGAGGAAAAGTTCATGAAAGGAATTTCATGGTTAGACAATCTCAAATTGCGTGTAAGCTATGGTGAGACGGGTCAGCAGGATATTAATAACAATTATGGCTACATGCCGGTATACAACATCAGTAATCCCGGAGCATACTATCTTATGGGGGGCGAATATATCCCCATGTATCGTCCTCAAGGCTATATCGGTGACTTGAAATGGGAGACAACCACCTCGTGGAATTATGGTTTTGATTTTTCTGTATTGGACAACCGCCTTAGCGGTAGCTTTGATTACTATACCCGCAAAACCAAAGATTTGCTGGCTGAAGTGCCGGTTCCGGCAGGCGCCAATTTTAACTCGCGCATGACTACCAATGTAGGCAATGTTGATAGCAGGGGAGTGGAATTAAACATAAATGCGACTCCTATTGCCACTAAAGACTTCAACTGGGATGTAAGTTTCAACGCTACATGGCAGACCATGAAGGTTAAGAATCTGTCGCTTGCTCCCGGAACAACGACCGTAAATACACTCACAGGACCTACTTTCGACTCTTATTCCATACAAGTGCTTTCCGAGGGTTATGAACCATATATGTTCTATCTCTACCATCAACTTTATGATGATAACGGCAAGCCTATTGAAGGAATGTATGCTGATATCACCGGTGATGGCGTGATTGACAATAATGACCGCTATCGCTGCAAGTCTCCTACTCCGGATTGGATTCTCGGCTTCAGTACCAACCTGACATGGAAAAAGTGGACTTTGGGCTTCGGTTTACGAGCCAATATCGGCAACTATGTTTATAACGGCAATGCTATGAATATGGGTGCCTGGGAGACTGTAAGTTTCAACACATACCAGATCAATAATCTCAACCGCAGTTATCTTGAAACCGGATTCCAGCATCGGCAGCGGTTATCCGATTATTATTTGGAGAATGCCTCGTTCCTTAAGATGGACAACATTTCACTCCGCTACACATTCGGTAAACTCGCTTCCTGGTGCAGTAACCTATACGTAAGCGCAATGATACAGAATGTATTTACCATAACAAAATACAGCGGCGTTGATCCGGAAGTGCCCAATGGATGCGACAATTCGTTCTATCCACGCCCGCGTACCTATTCAGTTTCTGTCGGTATCGACTTTTAATTATTCACAATCATAGATAAATTGATTATACAATGAAAACTTCAAAATATATCACAGGGTTGCTGATGGCAATAATGATGAGTGTTGTGAGTAGCTGCTTCGATGATCTTGACCAATATCCTCATATTGAGCAGACTCCCAAGGATATCTATACCTCAGTCCCCAATTATAGGCAAGTACTTGCCAAACTTTATGGCTCGTATGTCCTTGCAGGTCAGGATAAGGGCGGTGGTAACACCGATATCAGCGGCAGCCGCGAATTCGACTATATGCGTTGTTATTTCAATTTGCAGGAAATCGGGACTGACGAGACGGCTATGCTTTCGTACGCTTCTGACAACCAGACCGGACTTACATTCCTTTCATGGGATTCCAATGATGTATGGGTTTACGACACTTATTACCGGATCTATTATACCATAGCACTTTGTAATGAGTTTATCCGTTATTCGAGTGACGACGCTTTAGCTAAATTTAGCGAGGATGAACAGGTTGAACTCCGGAAAATGAAAGCAGAAGCACGTTTCCTGCGCTCACTCGCCTATTCCCATGCGCTTGACCTTTTTCGGGATATACCCTTTGTGGATGAGAATTCTCCTGTCGGAACTTTCCTTCCACCCAAATACACCGCACAACAGATATTTGACTATATAGTCCGGGAGCTTGAAGAAGTATCCCTTCAGCTTCCTGATCATCCTGAATATCCACGCGCCGGCGCAGCTGCCGCCTATGGTATTTTGGCACGGGTTTATCTCAATGCAGAAACTTATGGCTGTGGCAATCACTATGATGACTGTGTGAAAGCCTGCAAGTCGCTGATTGACTTGGGTTATGATACGCTTGAACCGAAATTCACCAGACTTTTCGGTGCCGACAACCACAAATGCACCAATGAAATTCTTTTTGCATTCGCTGTAGACAACGAACAAAGCGTATCATGGGGCGCAAGTACCTATATCGTCTGTGCGCAAACAAGCTCATTGTACGGTGCGGAAATGGGTGTCGGGACACAATCTTGGGGAATGTTCCGTTGTCGTAGCCAGATTCCTCCGCTTTACGAGACAAATGACAAGCGCAATCTTTTCTACACTACCGACCGTGATCCGAAAATCACCGATGTCGGTGACGAAAACGTCGGCTATTTCTATAAGAAATGGAACAACTTGACTGATGAAGGAAAGGCACCTGCCAAGACCACTGACGGTGTTTGTACCGACCTTCCCATCATACGCTTGGCTGATGTATATCTGATGCTTGCCGAGTCGTATCTGCGTGGTGCAACAAACATTACATTAACAGAGGCTTTAGGTTACGTAAACAAAGTAAGAGAACGGGCCTTTGGCAATTCTACCGGCAATATCCAGGCCGCAGACCTTACACTCGACTTCATTCTTGACGAACGAGCACGGGAATTATCGATAGAGATGGTCAGACGCACAGATCTTGTCCGTTTTGACTGCTTTACTACCGACAAATATCTTTGGGACTTTAAAGGCGGCCAGCCTGACGGTACGGCAGTGGATAGCAAATATAACATCTATCCCATACCTTATGCTGAACAAACCGCCAATCCAAACATGAAACAAGATTATTAAAACCATAGTATCCAATGAAAGCATTATATAAATTCTTAACGGCAGCCGTTATGGCCGGAAGTTTTGCTTCCTGTTCAACGGATATCGAGATGCCGAAACTCCAGGGATTTGACAACCTTGATCCTAGGGAACTCATCGCATCGACAAACGAAGTGGTAATGGAAGGAGTGAACGAAAGTAACGAAGCGGTGACACTTACATGGGGAGATTATCAACTATCCGTCGATAACCCTTCTTATGCCGTTCCGGATGGAAGCGTCAAGAACTATCTGGAAATGTCACCAACTTCAGACTTTTCACTCATTGAATTCGTGTCAGTGGAAGGCCTTACGAAAACTTTTACAGAGAAGGAATTAAACCCGATTCTTATCCGTCTCGGCTATCAACCCTGGCAGAAAGCACCTTTACATATCAGAGTGAGATATGTAGTTGCCGAAAATGTCGCATATCAGTATAGTATGCCTATTGAAATCAACGTATCACCTTATGGCCTACGTATGAATCGAATGGATGTACTCGCTACAGACAAGACAACGGTATTGGCAGCCCTTTATTCACCGTCAGAAAATGGCATCTATACAGGGTATGTAGCTGCTTCCGGTTGGATGAACTTCTACCTCCAAGAACGCGACAATACGATTTGGGGTAGTCAACCCGGCTCAGCATTCACGATGAGTAAAGATGGAGTTACATTCTATAATTTATGGTTCCCCGGAGATGCAGGCTCTTATCGTGTGACTGCCGACACTAACGCAAAAAAATGGACTGCAGAGTATCTCAACAGCATGACGCTCACTTCAGCTGCAGGTACGAATACTGAAATGAAATTCAAGCAGTCTACCAATTCATGGTCGGCCAAGGTAACAACCACCGGAGCTGAAACCTTCTCTGCAAAAGCTACTACCAAGAAATACAACATAGAGAACGAAGGTGGTATTGATAGTGATCCGATTGACTTCGGTCAGCTCCTGTCAATTTCAGAAGCAGGTAACTGGATTGTAACCATTAACATGTCGGGAGAGAATCCAACTGCGACCTATGAAGTAGACGAGACTCCGGTCGTAACATACGATCCTTATCTTGAGATGATAAACATCGAGAATCATAGCGATGTGAAATGCCGCTTGTTCTCTTCGAAAAGCAATGGTGAGTACATGGGCTTCTATTACGCCGGCAAATGGGAGAATTATAAGTTTGCAACAGTGGGTAGAGAAACTGTTTACGGTTCAAACCCGCAGTCTCTTCAAGAACTTGATTCGTCAAATAAGGCATATAATATATATGTGGATGGTGGAAAAGAAGGTCTCTACCTCTACTATGTGAATCTTCCTGAAAACTATTGGAATGCGAAAGAAATCCAGTCTTTGACGGTGTTCGGAGATCATGATTTGAAGAGTGCCATGACCTATGACAAGGAAACGAAAGTCTGGACTGCGGAATTAGATATTCAAGAAGTGGGATGGGGTATGCAGATTCTCATTGATGAAGATTGGAGCAACCATTTCAAGTCTAAGGGCGACGGCGTACTCGGCTATCTTGAAGGTGACAATATTGTACCTCCCGGATCCGGCAAATACCTTCTGACTGTCAACCTCTATGATATGGGTAATATGACTTATACCTTTACAGCTTTATAATCAATTATAAATATACGATCATGAAAAGAATAAATATAGCATTACTTTCTGTGATTTTAGCTATCACCATTACATCTTGTCTGGACGAGCATGAGTTCAAGGAACGTCCAACGGTCGACCCGCCTGCTCCTACCGAGCATTTCGCATCAGGTGCTGACATTAGTGGAGTAACAGAATTTGAAGCTAAAGGAGTGAAATTCTATAACAAAGCCGGGGAAGAACGCGAATGTACGGCCCTGATGAAAGAATTGGGGATGAATACCATCCGTCTTCGTGTATTCGTGGATCATGCTCTTGATTTGTGCGAAAAGGAAGATGTACTTGTGAAGGCTAAACGTGTACAGGCTCTCGGAATGCGCCTGATGATAGATTTCCACTATAGTGATGATTTTGCTGACCCGGGAACTCAAGACATACCTGCAGCCTGGATAGACTACGATTTGAATCAGATGAAACAAGCCGTGGCAGATCATACGGTAGATGTTCTTTCAACACTCAAAGAGAATGGCATTGATGTGGAATGGGTGCAGGTCGGCAACGAGACAACCGGCGGCATGTTATGGCCTATGGGGAATGTGGATAAGAATATGGGCAACTATGCTGTCTTGACACAGGCCGGTTATGATGCTGTCAAGTCAGTTTATCCCGACGCCCAAGTGATTGTTCATCTGGATCGCGGCAATCTGCTCGATATCTATACCCGCATATTCAACGGTTTAAAGCTGAACAATACTAAATGGGACATCATCGGCATGTCGTTCTATCCCGATGCCGGCGACTGGCAGAAGCAAACCGATGCGTTGACAGACAACATCATAACCCTGTCCGAAAAATACGGTACTCCTTGCATGGTCGTAGAGACAGGTATGTTACGTAATGATCCTGGTACGGCACGGGAATACTTTGAATATCTTTTCGATAAAATGATGAACGATACCAAAGGATACTGTAGAGGCATCTTATATTGGGAACCGGAGACTTATAGGGAATCAGGCTATGATAAAGGCGCTTTCAGCGACGATGGCAAGCCCACAGAAGCTCTTGAACCTTTTAACATGAGTCAATATGAATAAGAAGTGTCAGATATGGATGGCTGCTGTACTGGCAGCCATCACACTCCCCGCATCCGCCCAACGTACAGAAACCAAACTTACCGACGGATGGGAATTCCGCCGGGACGGACTTGAATCCGACAAGACATGGAAGGCGGTAACAATCCCGCATGATTGGGCTATTTATGACCCGTTCTCCCGTGAGAACGACCTGCAACACGTCACAGTCGAACAAAATGGAGAAACGGAAGATACCTGGAAAACAGGACGTACCGGCGGACTCCCTTTCATTGGCAAAGGTGCTTATAAACGTATCATTGAAATACCCGACACAACAGATTGCAGCTATACCCTCGTTTTTGACGGCGCCATGAGCAATGCCAATGTAAGTATTAACGGCAAGCATGCCATTGCCTGGCCCTATGGATATAATTCATTTTATACAGTTATCGATTCATTGATCCGACCGGGAAAAAATGAACTGATTGTAGAACTTGAGAACAAGGTAAAGCAATCGCGCTGGTATCCCGGTGCCGGACTATACCGGAATGTCCACCTTGTCAAGACTGATAAAATCCATATTCCCACGTGGGGTACATACATCACTACTCCCACAATAACTCCCGAATACGCGTCCGTCAAACTTCAGACGGAGATTGACGGAGCCGGAAAAGGAAAGTGGGTGGACGTCATCACCGAGATAAAGAGTCCGGACGGAACAGTGGTCGCTACATCCAAAACTACTTATGTCAGCCATGGTCAGCCCTTGATTCAGAATTTCATTGTAAACAATCCCATTCTCTGGTCGCCCGAAAAGCCTGACCTTTATACAGCATCCATCCGCCTGATTGTTGAAGGAAAAAATGTGGATACCTATGACACTTGTTTTGGAATACGCAAGATAGAATATATTCCGGAGAAAGGTTTCTTTTTAAACGGAAAAGTAACAAAATTCAAGGGAGTCTGCAACCACCACGATCTCGGCCCGCTCGGTGCAGCCGTAAACGAAGCCGCTCTTCGTCATCAGGTTGAACTTTTGAAGGATATGGGAGCCAATGCGATACGTACCGCTCACAATATGCCGGCACCTGAACTCGTTAAAATTTGCGATGAAATGGGTATGATGCTTATGATTGAACCTTTTGATGATTGGGGGTTCCGTCCAAAGTCAGAGAATGGTTATGGAAAAATATTCAATGACTGGGCCGAATGTGATATCACCAACATGATAAAGCAATATCGCTCCAATCCGTCAGTCGTGATGTGGTCTATCGGTAATGAAGTCCCTTCGCAATGGGGGCCTGATGGAATTTCAGAACTGATGATGCTTCAAGATCTGATACATCAGCTTGACCCTACACGCCCTGTCACATGTGGTATGGATCAGATTGGCGCTGTCCTTGAAAATGGTTTTGCTGCCGCTCTCGATATTCCGGGCTTCAATTATAAACCTCAACACTACGACAAGGCTTATGAGAAACTTCCGCAAAAAATGATACTTGGCGCCGAGACAGCATCCACTTTCTCTTCACGCGGCATCTATTATTGGCCTGTTATATATCGCGGCCAAGTATTAGTATATCATCCCGAGAATCAGAGCAACAGCTATGACAATGAAAATGCATCATGGTCTAATGTTCCGGATCTTGATTTCATTATGGATGATGATAAAGAATGGATGATAGGGCAGTTTGTATGGACTGGATTCGATTACCTTGGAGAACCGACTCCGTATGATACGGACGCCTGGCCTTCACATAGCTCTGTATTTGGAATATTTGACTTGGCCAGTCTTCCGAAAGACCGCTTTTACCTTTATAGAAGCCTTTGGAACAAGGAAGACCATACCCTGCATGTTCTCCCCCATTGGAATCTTGAAGGTCGGGAAGGTAAAAAGGTTCCTGTTTACGTCTATACCGACTATCCGGAAGCTGAATTGTTTATCAACGGTGTGAGTCAAGGTCGTCAACGCAAGTTAACCCGTACTGAATATGAGTCGTCAACAGATTCGCTTGCTCTTCAGAAACGTTATCGCTTGATGTGGAATGATGTTATATATCAGCCAGGGGAAGTTAAAGTGACAGCATATGACGAGAATGGAAATCCGGCAGACGAAAAGATAATCAAGACAGCCGGTAAACCTCACCATCTCGTACTTTCGTCCAATCGCACTTCTATGAAGGCCGACGGTGAAGATTTAGTTTATATAACAGTTCAAGTAGCTGACAAAAATGGAAATCTGGTACCGACAGATACACGAAAAGTAAACTTCAAAGTTTCAGGAGCCGGCAAATTTCGCGCTGCTGCAAACGGTGACCCTACGTGTACCGAACTGTTCCATGAACCGGACATGACATTGTTCAGCGGTGCTTTGACTGCTATTATCCAAAGTTCTGAAGAATCCGGTAAAATAGTTTTTGAGGCTTATGCAAAGGGGGTTAAACCCGCAAAAATAATTTTGAATGTAGAGTAATTAGTGTTTTTTAATAGGTATTGATAATGAAATATAGTTTTATGCATAAGATATTTTTTGCTCTGATTACTGTTGCTAATGTCGTTTCGGCAGCAGCAACGGTAATCAGTCCCCCTGTTATCCCCGGTGATGAGGATATGGAAGCAGAGATTAAGCGCTGTGTTGCATCAATGACCATTGAGGAAAAAGTGGGTCAGATGTGCGAACTTACGCTTAGTGTTATCAGTTCGGCAGATCCGCGTTGGAATCCTACGCTCACACTTGACAAGACGAAACTCAATCATGTGATTTCCCAGAAGAAAGTCGGTTCTATTCTCAATACGGCCGATATTGCCATTACTCCCGAGCAGTGGTATCGTGTTGTCAAGCAAGTACAGGATGAATCAATGAAAGGTATCGGTATACCATGTATATATGGACTTGATATGAATCACGGCGCAAGCTATACTATGGGGGCGACACTTTTCCCGCAGAATATAAATATGGCTGCCACGTTCAACCCGAATCTTGCATTTAGTGGCGGAGAGATTACGGCCTATGAGACTCGTGCCTGCAATGTTCCATGGACATATAATCCCACTGTCGACCTTGCGCGAAATCCCCTCTGGCCGCGTTTCTGGGAGAACTATGGAGAGGATGCCTATCTTTCTTCGGTTATGGCAACTGCTACTGTCAGAGGCATGCAGGGCACCAATCCCAATAAGATAGACCGTTTCCATATTGCTGCCAACATTAAACATTATATGGGCTATGGATCACCTGTCAGTGGCAAAGACCGTACATATTCCTCTATCAGTGAGCAGGAGATGCGCGAAAAACATTTTGCTCCTTATCTCGAAGCCATCGTTAAGGGTGGCGCATTGTCGATAATGGTCAACTCAACGACTAACAATGGTATTCCCTTTCATGCCAATGCCCGTTATCTTAACCAGTGGCTGAAAGAAGAACTTGATTGGGATGGACTTATCGTGACCGACTGGGCCGATATCAACAACCTCTATCAGCGTGAATATGTAGCTGCCAACAAAAAGGAAGCGATAGCCATGGCCATAAATGCCGCCATAGACATGGCAATGGAGCCTTACGACACTGATTTCTGTGATTTGTTGATTGAGTGTGTTAATGAGGGTTTAGTGCCAATGAGCCGTATTGATGATGCTGTTAGTCGTGTGCTCCGCATGAAATACCGGCTCAATCTCTTCAAGGTGCCTAACACCAAGTACACCGATTATCCTAAATTTGCAAGTAAGGAATTTGCCGATGTATCCCGGCAAGCCGCTGTCGAATCAATGGTACTATTGAAGAATGATGACCATATACTTCCTATTAAGAAAGATATGAAAATACTGGTCACCGGACCGAACGCTAATTCTATGCGGTGTCTTAACGGAGGATGGACTTACTTATGGCAAGGCCACATGACTGATGAACTTCCCATATCGAAGAACTACAAGACTATTCTTGCTGCCATGGAGGATCGTTTCGGCAAAGATAATGTTGTCTATGAACCTGGCATGACCTATGGTCTTACCGATCAGTGGGTCGGTAACTGGGGTGTGGAACATGTCGGGGATTTCGACAAGGTTATAGCTGCCACCAAGGATATTGACATTGTCGTAGCTTGTATCGGTGAAACCAGTTACTGCGAGACTCAAGGGAATATCAACGACCTCAACCTGTCTCCTAATCAGATAGATTTGGTGAACCGCCTTTATGCTACCGGTAAACCTGTTGTATTGATTCTCAACGAAGGTCGTCCGAGGCTTATTAACTCTATAGTTCCGGGAGCAAAGGCTATTGTCAACATTATGCTTCCTTCCAACTATGGTGGTGAGGCACTTGCAAGCCTGTTGGCAGGCGATGAGAACTTCAGTGGTCGTCTGCCGTTCACCTATCCCAAACATCATGGAGCTCTTGTCACATACGATTATAAGAAAGGAGAAGTTTCAGCTACTATGGCCGGTGTCTATAACTACGAAGCAACTATAGATGTACAGTGGCTCTTCGGCTATGGCCTTAGTTATACTACTTTCAAATACTCCAACCTGTGTGTCAACCGTAAAGAATTCACCCATAAGGATACGCTTTCTTTCTCGGTTGATGTCACCAATACCGGCTCTCGCAAAGGTATGGAAAGCGTACTTCTCTTTTCCAGCGATCTTGTGGCTACTACTTCTCCGGATATAAGACGCCTGCGCGCATTTGACAAGATAAGTTTGAAACCTGGCGAAACGAAAACGGTGACATTAAAACTTCCCGCAAGCGACCTTGCTTACGTTGGTTACGATGAACACTGGATTCTTGAAGCTGGCGATTTTCGTATTACAACAAGAGATCAAGCTATAAATATCAAAGCCACCGAAACTTATCGTTGGACTACTCCAAATCGTTAAAATACAGATAGAAAATGATGAAAAATATTATTTTAACAATGGCTGTAGCTGCATTTTCTACAGCATCATTGGCACAAGCGCCTCAGCTTCGTACCGACAATATCGATGAAATTCTCAATGCGATGACACTGCGTGAGAAGGCAACACTGCTGGTTGGTGAGCTGGCTGCTAATCAAAATGCCCAAGGTACTCAAATAGGCAATACGGAGAAATACATACCCGGTGCGGCAGGAAATACTTATAGTATTCCGCGTCTGGGAATACCGCCGACGGTAATGGCCGACGGACCTGCAGGTCTGCGTATCTATACCAAGCGTAATTACGATAGTAATACTTACAATTGTACAGGTTTTCCTATCGGGACAAGTCTTGCAGCATCTTGGAATGAAGACATTGTATATCGTGCCACTAAGGCCATGGGAAACGAAGTACTCGAATATGGTGTGGATGTACTTTTGGCTCCCGGTAACAATATCCAACGAAATCCTCTCTGCGGCCGCAACTTCGAGTATTTCTCCGAAGATCCTGTCCTTAGCGGAAATATAGCAGCCGCTTATATCAATGGTATTCAAAGTAATGGTGTAGGTACTTCACTCAAGCACTACGCTTTCAATAATCAAGAAACACGCCGTTTAGGTAATGATGCCAGAGTGTCACAACGGGCAGCTCGCGAGATTTATCTTAAACCATTTGAAATTGCAGTGAAAAAATCACAGCCATGGACAGTGATGAGTTCTTACAACAAGGTTAACGGTGAGTATACCAACTCACGTCGTGACCTGCTCACCGACATTCTTCGTAACGACTGGGGATACAACGGCATAGTGGTGACTGACTGGGGTGGATACTTTGACGCGGTTAAATGTATTACTGCCGGTAATGACCTTGTAGAACCAGGCTCACCTAAATTTATCAATGAGATAGTGGAAGCTGTGGAAAGTGGCAAACTCGACCAAAAGTATGTTGACGCCTGTGTGCGTCGCATGTTAGCATATATCGTTAAGACTCCACGCTTCAATAAATATAAATTCAGCAGTAATCCCAATCTAAAGGCTCATGCTCAGATAGTGCGTGAGGCTGCTGCCGAAGGTACAGTCTTACTGAAGAACAATGAAAATCTGCTACCACTTAATCATATGGAAAATGTAGCTCTCTTCGGTTGCGGCTCTTATAGACCCATTGCCGGAGGTACCGGTTCTGGTGATGTAAATAAGGCTTATATCGTGTCGCTTGTCGAGGGGATGCGCAATGCCGGTTTTAATGTTGACAATAATCTAGTGTCTGAATATACCAAATATCTATGGGCTTACGATGAAAAGATGGCAAAGCTGGAGTGGTGGCAAAGAAATCCTGTAGCCCCGGAATTTATTCCGGACGCTTTGGCAGATGCTGTCAAGAATAACGATATTGCCATCGTCACCATCCAACGTCAATCAGGTGAAGGCCGTGACCGTCCGGCAGCTGACTTCGAGCTTGATGCCGATGATAAAGCACTGCTTACTCAGGTGGCTGATGCGTTCCACAAGGCAGAAAAGAAGGTTGTGGTAGTGCTCAATGTAGGAGGAGCTATAGAGACCGCTTCATGGAAAGATATTCCCGATGCTATCCTGTTGCCATGGCAGTGTGGACAGGAAATTGGACACAGCATCGCCGATATGCTGACAGGCAAGGTAGCGCCGTCAGGACATTTACCCATGACATTACCCGAGAAATTAAGTGACCATGCTTCTACGAAAAATTTCCCGCTTGATTCTCCCGACATAAGTGGATGGGGCGATGAAAATAAGAATGACCGTAAAAACATAGATTATACAGAATATGAGGAAGACATATATGTAGGCTACCGTTGGTTTGACAAGCAGAGACTGAACGTATCTTATCCATTCGGATACGGACTTACATACACCACATTTGAGTTTGAGGGACTAAAGTTAAACGTAAAGAATGGGGATACATATTCTGACGATATCATAGAGGTCAGTGTCAACGTTAAAAACACAGGTATCACCGCTGGCAAGCAAGTTGTTCAGGTTTATGTGACAGCCCCTAAAGGAAATCAGGACAAACCGGAACAGGAACTGAAGGGCTTCGCCAAAACACGTTTATTAAAACCGGGTGAAAGTCAGTTGCTCACTATCTGTATTCCAAAGATAAACCTGGCATCCTTCTATGACAAGAAATCAGCCTGGATTGTTGATGGCGGCACATACGTTTTCCGTATCGGTGATAATAGTCGCAACATCCTTTGTGAAGGCAAAATAAAGATTAAAAAACAACAGGAGAAAGTCAGTGTCAGCTTATAAGGGATTTTAGTATATGTTCTCTATTATCCACTAAGAAATAGACAACAATGTTTAAAACTACAATAAAAAAGGATTATGGCTTTTTATCAGCTATAATCCTTTTTTATTGTAATATCTCCAGATAAACTAAAATTTATAATCCCAACTTAGCCGAAATCTCCAACATTCGTTGAATCGGCTTCACTGCCTTCTTAGCCACCTCCGGATCTACTGTAATCTCCGGTGACTCATTCTTCAGACACTCATAGAGCTTCTCTAACGTATTCAATCGCATGAAGCTACACTCGTTACATCCACACGTACTATCGTTCGGTGGAGCAGGGATAAACGTCGTCTGCGGACACTTCTTCTGCATCTCATGCAAGATACCCGATTCGGTAGCCACAATATAGGTGTTTTCCGGATGATTCACTGCATACTTCAACAATGCTGCCGTAGACCCTACCACATCCGCCAGTTTCAAAACCGTACTTTTACATTCGGGATGTGCCAGCACCAATGCTTCGGGATGCTGCGTCTTCAATTCCACAATCTTTTCAACAGAGAACTGTTCATGCACATGACAGGCACCGTCCCAAAGCAACATATTCCGGTTCGTAACTGAGTTGATATAATTCCCCAGATTTCGGTCCGGACCAAAGATTATTTTCTCATCTTTGGGGAAGCTTTCCACAATCTGCTTCGCATTGGTGGAAGTCACCACCACATCCGTTACCGCTTTCACTGCAGCCGTCGTATTGACGTAAGAAATAACGGTGTATCCCGGATGCTCTTTGACAAACTGCGCAAACTGATCCGCCGGACAACTGTCCGCCAACGAACAACCTGCCGCCATGTCGGGCACCAGCACTTTCTTGTCCGGACAAAGCACTTTTGCCGTTTCCCCCATAAAGTGAACGCCACACATCACAATAATATCCGCTTCCGTTTTGGCTGCCCATTGAGCCAATGCCAAACTGTCGCCAACATAATCAGCGATGTCTTGTATTTCCCCCTTCTGGTAGTAGTGTCCCAAAATGATTGCATTCTTTTCTTTCTTTAGCTCGTTAATAGCCTTTATGAGTTCATTCATAATAATATTCTTATTTCTTTCCTTTTAAAAAAAATCCTTTGTTAGTGATGATAGCCTGTTAATAATGTTAGCAAATAAATACGATTTTTCTTGCCGGATAAGTTATTAGTCCATACTTCTGTTTTATGAGTTGGTTATGAACTGATGTAAAGGACAAGATATTCTATTCTACTTGCTTCATTATCAATGAAAGCATCGTTAAATGCCGTCAAATAGGAGTTTGCTATTAACTCCCTGTTGATAAAGTGCAAAGTTAAAAACTTTATGGATATAAACAGGCAGATAAGTGCTGAAAAATATGTTTATGTCTGTGTAGAAAGTTTTGGGTTAGTTTTTTGGAATGTTCATAACGAAGGCCTCTTATACCTTCTTTTGAATAATGCAAGAATTATTTTTCAAAATCTTTGCCGATAGTTTTGACAGGTTTTAAACCGTTATCAACATCTTGTTAACTGAAAAGAATTACCTTTGTGGACAAGAACATAATAAAAGAAAAGACGTATGCGTAAACTGAAAATAACAGAACTGAACCGTATCAGTGCCGAAGAGTTTAAACAGGTTGAAAAACTGCCTCTAGTAGTAGTGCTGGACGATATTCGTAGTTTGCACAATATAGGTTCTGTGTTCCGTACTTCGGATGCTTTCCGTATTGAATGTATCTATCTGTGTGGTATAACAGCTACCCCGCCACACCCTGAAATGCATAAGACTGCATTGGGTGCGGAGTTCACTGTCGACTGGAAGTATGTTAATAACGCTGTTGATGCTGTTGATAACCTCAAAAACGAAGGGTATATCGTTTATTCTGTAGAACAGGTGGAAGGAAGCATCATGCTTGATGAACTTCAGCTGGATAAAACCAAGAAGTACGCTATCGTAATGGGAAACGAAGTGAAAGGGGTACAGCAGGAGGTTATTAACCATTCGGATGGCTGTATAGAGATTCCTCAATACGGAACGAAACACTCTTTGAATGTTTCCGTAACTACCGGTATTGTGATTTGGGATTTGTTCAAAAAGTTACGTTAATAGCTATAATACAGGATTGGTTAATAAGTTGTTTATAACGAGTTAATAGCTTAGTTAATTCATTTATAATCAATAACTATGTATTGTTTATAACTATATGGAACCATGTTGATTCTATGGATGTTGGGAAGTTATTATTATAGTTGTTGATAGTTTGTTTTCAGGCTGTTAATACTTGAGTTGTCAGGTATTAACAGCCTATATGATACGTATTAATAGCTGGGAACTTAAGTATTAACTTTTGAGAAAACAGAAATTAATACCTTGCAGGAAGCTTGTTAATTCTTGAAATGATAACTGGTAGGGTTGAGTAGTTGATAAATTGGCTTGTAAGGTTGATAAACTTATAAGCCGATTGATTTTAGATCTGTCCGTTCTCCACCATCAACACCACACGTTCTGTTAGTTTATCCTCACCTTGCGGATCATATTCTTTTTTTAAACTGGCTCCGAATAATGCAGCAAAAGTCTGATAGAATCCCGCTTTGAAAGGTCCCATAAATGCTTTCACCAGTTCATAGCTGGTAGAATTGCTTTGGCGGTCTATTAATTTAATCAACAGTTTTCCCTGTGCAAAAGAAAGTTTCTTCATTCGGGGAGTATATTGCTCTTTCAATCCTTTTTCAACCCGTTTGATATGTTTCTGGCGGGCTTTCTCATTGGGTAATGTCTGAAGATATTCGTAAGTTTCGATGATGGCCTGGTTAATTTCTCTGGAGATAGGATATACCTTTTTCACATTGCGGATCAGTCGGTAATATTCCTGGCGTTCTTTTTCATTCTTGAATTTCAACGGACGGAAAATATACACAGTTCTTAACTGGACACATGGAATGGTATCTCCATTGTAGATACACATCGGAACCAAATATCCATTGATGCTTTGTTTTTCTTGAGCTTGCAGGCGCAACGAACAACAAACAATAGCAAACAGCGTCATTACTACTATGTTAAGCCTCCTTTTCACGATACAAAAATAGAATTAAAATTTTATTATTCAGACATTTCTCTTCGATGTTAACCTATTTAAAGTATCTTTGCGGCCTTATCTGTTAAAAAGCAGGAAGAATAAACCATTTTATTGATGAAAACGATTCAACTTTTACGGTTGATAAGTATTATAAACAGCCTGTTAATAATTCCTGCTTGTAGTGCTCAAAACCCTTCTGAAACTCTTTTGGAGGATATTCTTGAAGATTTATCTGTTAATAACGATACTGATAACTCTGTTAATACTCCTAATTGGGAAAATGAATTGGAAGAACTTTCCAATCGTATGCAAGAACCAGTAAATTTGAATGTTGCTACCCGTGAACAACTCGAACAGTTTCCTTTCCTTAGTGATATTCAGATTGAACATTTGCTGGCTTACATCTATATACACGGACAGATGAAAACTATCTATGAACTTCAATTGGTAGAAGAGATGGATAAGCAAACAATCCAGTATCTATTACCCTTCGTCTGTATAAAAGCTATTAACAATGAACCTTCTTTTCGGTGGAAAAGTCTGTTGAAAAGCGCAGCAAAGTATGGAAAGAATGAACTGTTAACTCGCTTTGATATACCATTTTATAAGCGGAAAGGTTATGAACATACCTATTTAGGACCTTCTGTTTATAACTCTGTGAAATACAGTTTTCGGTATAGTGACCGACTCTATGCAGGAGTCGTTGCTGAAAAAGATGCTGGAGAACCTTTTGGAGCTTTACATAATCGCTACGGCTATGATTATTATTCCTTTTATCTGTTATTAAAAGATTGTGGACGATTAAAAGCATTAGCTGTTGGTAACTATCGGCTTAGTTTCGGACAAGGTCTGGTGATTAGTACTGATTATTTGATGGGAAAAACAGTTTACGCTTCTTCTTTCAATAACCGTAATAGCGGGATAAAGAAACATTCTTCTGCTGACGAATACAACTATTTTCGAGGAGTAGCTGCCACTGTTTCTTTGACAAAAGATTGGGATATTTCTGGTTTCTATTCACACCGTTCTCTGGATGGAGTAATCACTGATGGAACAATCACTTCTATCTACAAAACCGGGCTGCATCGAAGTCAAAAGGAAGCGGATAAAAAGAACCTGTTCACCATGCAATTAACAGGTGGACACGTGAGTTATCAACACAACCGTATCCGATTGGGTATCACCGGTATTTACTACCTTTTCAACCGACCATACGAACCGGAATTAACAGGTTATTCCAAATACAATCTTCATGGAAATAACTTCTATAATCTGGGAATAGATTATGCTTACCGATGGCATCGTTTTTCTTTTCAGGGAGAGACGGCAATCGGAAAACAAGGTTGGGCTTCTTTGAATCGTTTGCAATATTCACCGGTTCAAAACACTCAAATCATGTTGATACATCGGTTTTATTCTTATAACTATTGGGCTATGTTTGCCCATTCATTCGGTGAAGGAAGTACGACACAAAATGAACAGGGATATTATATCGGCTTGGAAACTTCTCCTTTTGCTTATTGGAAGTTTTTCGCCTCATTCGATTTATTTTCCTTTCCGTGGAAAAAATACAGAGTGAATAAACCCTCTCGTGGAACAGATGGACTGTTTCAAACCACTTTCACTCCACGCAGCAATCTATCCATGTATCTAAGGTATCGTTATAAACAAAAAGAGCGTGACTGGACAGGTAGTAAAGGAACACTAACACTTCCTATTTTTCACCATCAACTTCGCTATCGTTTGAACTATTTTTGGGGAGATGTGTTAAGCAGTCGTACAACTTTAGATTATAATCATTTTCATTCTCAGGACAGAGCTGCTAATAAAGGATATCAGGTTACACAAATGATATCCTCCCAACTGCCTTGGGCCAGGCTGTTTGCTGACGTTCAGGGCAGTTACTTTTTTACAGACGATTATGACTCGCGTGTATATGCTTCGGAAAGCGGATTGCTTTATACGTTTTATACTCCGTCTTTTCAAGGTCGTGGATTCCGGTGTAGTATCCGTTTCAAATATGAACTGAACAAACACTTTCTATTGATAACCAAGTTCGGCGAAACCGTCTATCTGGACCGTAACGAGATAGGTTCCGGCAACGATTTGATCTGTGGAAATAAAAAAGCAGATATACAAATGCAACTGCGTATTAAGTTTTAGGCTATCTTTGTACGCAACTAATTGGAGAAATTAGTAGACAAAGTGAGCAGTTTAATTTTGCGGTATTGACTATGGATTATTAGTTGATAAAGTATGTAAATTGTAAATGATAAAATTAGAATAAGATGACTATTATTTTTTCTTCACCCATCTTCGGCCCTATCCATTCCCGCCGTTTGGGCGTTTCTTTGGGAATCAATTTGTTGCCGGATGACGGTAAGGTTTGTTCATTCGACTGCATTTATTGTGAGTGCGGTTTCAATGCCGAACATCGTACGAAGAAACTTCTGCCTACCCGTGAAGAAGTCCGCACAGCTCTCGAAGAGAAATTGAAAGATATGCAGGCAAACGGTCCTGCTCCCGATGTATTGACATTTGCCGGAAACGGTGAACCGACTGCGCATCCTCACTTCCCGGAAATCATAGAAGATACGCTTGCACTTCGTGACAAGTATTTTCCAAAAGCGAAAGTAAGCGTATTAAGTAACTCTACGTTTATTGATCGTCCTGCCGTATTCGAAGCACTGAATAAAATAGATAATAATATCTTGAAACTGGATACGGTGGATGAAGAATATATTCATTTATTGGATCGTCCTAACGGAAAATACTCTGTTAAGAAGACTATCGAAAAGATGAAAGAATTCAAAGGAAATTGCATCATACAAACGATGTTCCTGAAAGGAAGTTATCAGGGAAGAGATGTAGATAATACATCCGACAAGTATGTGCATCCCTGGATAGAAGCAGTGAAAGAAATTGCTCCCTGTCAAGTGATGATTTATACGATTGACCGGGAAACTCCCGATCACGATTTGCAGAAAGCTACGCATGAAGAGTTAGACCGTATTGTGGCTTTATTGGAGAAAGAAGGCATTTCGGCAACAGCTTCTTATTGAAAATATAATTCGAATAGGAATCATCTTTCTAATCTGACAATAAATGAAAGATTAAACATCAAACATAAGAGAGCGAACTCTAGAATTCAGCAGTTTTACACTCTTACTCTATTGTTCGCTTTCTTCTATTATTTTATTTAAAAAGAGCTGTTTTATTAGTTATCGTATCAATAATTGATTATCGCGCTGCTATCAGATACTAAGTATATAGGATGTCAGACTACTATCCTGATCAAAATTAAGTTTCCGTTTGAGCCTGTACTTCTTCAATTCGACAGAACGAATTGCAATCCCCATAATAACAGAAATTTCTTTGGTAGATAAGTTGGCGCGTATCAGACAACAGAATTTCAATTCCGAAGGTGACAAGTCCGGATAAACCTTTTGCATGCGTAGCATAAATTCATAGTGCACTTCTACAAAGTAGTTTTCAAAAGATAATAACTTATCTTTTTCCGTAGCGCCCTGCTGAATAATTTTCATTAATCGGAGGTAGAGCTTGTTAGGATACCGGTCGCCCAGTTCATTCTTTTGTGTTTCCACTTCTGTAGAAATAGCGTCCAGCAATTCTTGTTTTTGAGTTAAGAAACGCATCCGGTTTTTAAGTTCACTTTCTTGGTTCCTTACTTTCTCCTGCAGTTGTTCGTAGGCTTGGTGTTGCAGTTCTTCCACATGTTTCTTCTGTTCCTCTTCGTATTGTTTGAGTAATCTTTTCCGTTTTCGTTCGCTGAAGAGAGTCACTATTCCGACGGTGATTATTACCAATAACAATATATATAGCGCAATCATCCATGTTCGTTTGTAGAGAGGCGGAGATACGAGTATCGGGACTATTAATGTGTTTTGATTGCTATCTTTTATTTCGAGTTGATAAGCACCGGACGGCAGGTTGGTGAAGTAAATAGTACCTGACGTCTGCCATGGACTCCATTCATTCGTTACCCCAGGAAGGCGGTAAGAGATGGAAGTGGCATGACTCCCCAGTCCCGTAGTGACTTGAATAGTGATATTGGTGGCGGTATTAGGTAATTCTATTTCCTGCTGGTGGAAATCTACATAAAAAGTATTGTTATCATAATCGTTGAAACAGAAAGTCTCTATCTGTAACGGGCACGGATTGGAGACATGGTGGTTCACCATTCTATTGTTGATAACAACAGTTCCTTCACAGGTAGAAACAAACGTAATTGAATCATTAATCGATTTCAGATTATAATGTTTGTCGTAAAGCATAAGTTCATTATCAACAAATGGCCAGTGCATTATTAATTCGGCAGATAAATCCGCAATGTGATAGAGGAGCAACTCTTCATCCGTAGCTACCCAGATATTGTTCTTGTAGGCTGGTTTTATAGATTGCAACTTGTTCAGATATACTATTTCCCTGCTTATTTGTTCTTGTTTTCTGAAACTCTTTCCGGTAATATCGAACATGTATATTCCTTTAGGCGTCGCAAACAGAATTTTATCTTCCACTTTTACCAGACTGATTCTGTTATAATTGGCATATCCGTCTATTTCGGCGAAGTTCTCGAAATCCGTTATCTGATTTAGGTCTTTGTTGATACGTAGGCGGAAGATTCCTTTTTCCGGATGGATAGCCCATACCGTATGAAGATTTTCTGGCATGATGTTGGCGTAATCTTCCGTATTCATAAGTAAAGACTTGTATTTCCAGGTGTTGTTTTTATATTCGAGCAGGGCAATACCAGAATAAGAACGTAAGAAGATATATTCATCGCCACGATCAGCCATATATTCAAACTGTCTGACACCGTTTATGTTGTAGAACGGTTCGAAATTGGCTTGACCGGCTTTCATTTTAAATAGCTGGGTAGTAGTACCGCATAACAATTCATTTTTTAAGTTGCAAAACTGGAGAGGGTACATGGAAGTTTGCATTTTCCTGCCGTCTTCCTCATAAAGATAAATACCTTGATTGGAGCCGATATAAGTCTTTCCATCGAAATAGGCTGCGTCGAAGAAAGTACCTATATCAGTGTTTGTCTTCCAGAGATAAGTTGCCGGTTGGAGGATAACCGATGAAATTCCGTTGTCGAGCGAAAGCCATAGAAAGTTTTCGTTGGCGAAACACAAACCGTGAATATTGAGATCTTGCAATTGCGAAGAATGATAATGTGTCTGTTGTCCGTTTTTCAGGTTAATCAGGAATAAGCCGTCGCCAATGGTTCCTACAGCAAGTATCTCGTCTTTCCAGATACTTCCACAATCAATTCGGACGGGAATCTGATTTTTATTCTCCAATTGGATGAATGGGGTTACCTTATTTTCTTTCAGGGTGAATATTTTTCCACTGGTCTGTCCTATGATATACTCGTCATTAGCGATTTGATACATGAATTTAGTTTCTCCGTTCAGAAAGGTGGTATCCTCACAAAAGCTCTTCAGTTGGCTACCGCGAATCTGCATAAGAGGACCGCCGCACTTTTGAGTAAACAGCCTTTTCCCTATCGGATAGAGAGAAACATAACAATCATTTCTGACTAGGTAATCCATCTCCTTACCGTCATACCAGATAATGTTGCCGAAGGAATGGAAATAAACTTTGCCTTCAGTTTCTCCTATGCTCCAGAAAGTTTCTCCTTTGATTCCCAGTTTATTTACCAACGGTAGAAGGGAGATATAGTTTATTTTTCCGTTTGCGTCATATTTCCAGTAGCCGATATTATTATCGCCTGCTGTATAAATTCGGTCACCGATACAACGCACTGTACGTACGGTACTACGTTCACCCGGTTCGAGAAGAGTCCAGTCGTTGCCGTTGTATCTTAATAATCCGTTATTGTTGCTGCTATATAGAATCTGTTCGGGAGAAATCGTAATGCCCCAGTTCTGAATTCCGCCTTTATAGTTCTTATAATTATAGTTGGTGATTTGCACAGGTGTCTGTGCTATACCTGGAGAGAGGCAGGTAAAGGATAATAAAATAGATAGTCCAAAAAGAATCCAATTGTATCTCATTCGTATTGTATTAGCATGGAATGTACTTATTACAAAGATAAAGAGAAAAATCGAAGATACAATAAAGCAGTTTAATTTGCTAGCAGTTAGCAAATATTTGGTGGAATCACGAGTAAAGGCTTGTTGTTGAATGATAGATATATGCCGGACCATCAATTGTTAGTCCGGCATATATGCTAAAAACACAGTTACCTTGTTACCTGAAAAGTTCCGCAGACGCTGTTTGCGCCATTCCATAATCCGTCTGTTCCTGCATAGACATAAGCTCCGTTGTCTATCCGGTAGCGGAAAGTATAATAATAAGTTCCTGCTTCTGAAACAGCCGGAGTAAAGCCTTGATAATAATACTCATTTCCCCAGTCACTATTCCAGGGACAAGTGGTCCATGTCCAGCCAGCACCAGAAGGGTTCGGATCTGTTGCAGAGTAACCAATTTCACACGTCACATGTTTGTTTCCGGAAGTTGCCGGTTCTGCCAAATTGGTCAGTCCGCTAATGAATACTTTCGAGCCGGCATTGAATTTTTCTCCCACACTGATGTTTCCTCCATCCCATTGGAGATTTGCCCAAGTGACGGAGAGCTTACTATAGTCTATACCATCGTCTTCTTCTTCCTCTCCTTTCACTTCGAAGGTTTTAAACGTACTGGTTGTCCCGTTCCACAATCCGCTTGTTCCTGCGTAAGCATAAGCTCCTTCGTCTATTCGGAAACGGAAAGTGTAATAGTACGTTCCTGATGTGGATATTGCAGGTGTTTTTCCCTGGTAATAATGATTGTTATCCCATTGTCCGTTCCAGTGGCAAGATGTCCATGTCCAGCTCTCATTTGACGGATCGGTATCTGTTGTGGAGTAACCTATTTCACATGTTACGTGTTTATTGGCCGTACCAGTTTGAAGATTCGTCAGTCCTTCAATATAAATCTGTGCACCGGTTTCAAACTGCTCTTCTTTTTCGATGGGATTTTTAGCCACCCAGCTGCCAAGTTCTGCCCAACTGACAGATAATTTACTGTAATCTTCTATGCTTGCGTATTCATCTTCTTCCTCTCCTTTCACTTCAAACTTTCCGTTGACGTTTACTTCTCCATCCCATAATCCGCCTGTTCCTGCATATTTGTAAGGTCCCGAACCGTTACGGAAACGGAATGTATAAAAGTAAGTGCCGACAGTGAGATTTTTAATACGTCCCTGATAATAGAAGTTGTTGCCCCAGTCTTGATTAAATGGACAGGAAGTCCATATCCAATCTTCTCCGGACGGATCTGTATCAGTAAGAGAATAACCGATATCGCAGGTAATTTCTTCTCCTGTTTCGCTGTCAACAGAATTGGTGATGCCGTCGGCAAACACACACGAACCAGCTTCAAAATCGTCTCCCTCATTGATTACGCTAGCGGCACACCATTGCAAATTGGCCCATGTGATAGGAAACTCTTCATCCGGTCTTTCTCCTTCATCCTGAATACTTTGCTTGACGGTCAGGGTGATTACCTCTTCGTCTTGTAGGAAAAAAGTAACATGTCCTTCGCGGGGCTGACCTGTTGCATTGTCGGAAACAGTGACAGCTACATTCGCTATGAAACTCTCATTTACTCCGGGATAGTTGTCCGGGCTTATGGTAATCCAGTATTCGGAAGCAACGGCACTCCAACGACGGGTAGCATTTACTTTGACGGCAAGAGTGCTTTTATATCCGGTGAATGACAATTCATTCTTGTTGATAGTCAGAGATGCCGGGGCTATCTCTTCGGAATCTTTACAACTCCAAGTGAATAGAGTCATGCAAAGAGAGATAAATATATAATATATGTGTTTCATACTGTTTAATTATTGGTTATTAGTTTTATGCTTATTCATATCTGAATAGGGCTGATCTATTTTATATCTGATTTTACCTATTCACATATGAATGAACAGGTTTTACCGTAAATAGGTTGTCACACGATATATACCCGGACTCCAGACTGCCTGATAGGAAGTAGGTGAATAAACAAATATCTTGTTGCTGTGGTCGGCATTGTAATTGTTACTCTTTTCCGATGTAAACATACGACGTCCTTTGGCAATCAGTACAGCGTTGTGGTAAGTCTCGTCACCATTGAGCAAACGGGTGGCTTTCCATTCACCGTCTGTATCATAACCACCTTCCCATACTTGCTTGATATAGCCCGTTTTCTTTTTGTTGGTAGAAGTGAAATAAACCTTAAAGTTGATTCCGGCAACGACGAACTCATTCTTTCCGGTTTGGATAATCAATCCGTAAGCATCTTCGGCATCGTATTTAATACATAGTTGATAATCGCCCATCGTCACTATACGTTCCGATTCACCCGGCATTTTCATTACGCCAATCATGCGGCTGCTACCTTGGTATTCGGAAATAAGCGGCATCAATTCATTCAGCACTTTATAGGATTGGGCAAAGACGAAATTATCCGCTCCATCTTCGATACCAAAAGGTGAATAACAAAGTGCACTGTGTTCGCCGAATGCCCAAAATGCATTAGCCGGTTTCATCACTGCTTCGGGAATCAGCAACGGATTGTCTGCCCGGTGATAGTCTGCCACAATATTTTTGAAGTCAGACAGATAAATATCCGGAGCAAGCACATCGATATGCGGTGCGGCTGCTTTCCAGATGTCCATTACACGGGATACCGGTCCGCCGTTGGGGTAAACTCCGGGCATGTCATCAGGCTTTTGCACCAGCCAACAGTTGCAGAAGGTAGGTAGCGAATAAATCTCTTTCGCACCGGCAGAGATAAAATCTATGTAAGTGGCATACTGCCAAGTAGTGTAGAAACTCTTGCTCCAGACATTATCTCCGAATACCGTTTTCCATGTGCCGGAAGTCTTGGCTCCATTCTCATCCCATACGGAAAGCAGCTCTTTACGCAGGTTTTTGCGGTTCTTTTTCATATATTGGATAAGTGTCTGCGGAACCTCCTGTCCATATGCCGCAAGTGAGGCTTTCGAGTAGTCCATATCCTGAAAGATACCCACTTCGTTTTCCGGTTGCAGGGCGATGATTGTTCCCGTTGTCTGATCCACCTTTTTGATGTATTCCACCAATGTTCTGAATGCTTTGGCATCCGCTTTCATAGTATTTTCGCAGAAAGGGGAAAGCGTTTCGATTTCTTTGCCTTCCACGCTTTTCACGCGGAAAAAACGCTTGGTATCCTCTTTCACCCAAGTAGGCGCATAGCTCGATTCTCCGTTTTTCCAGCTGCCGAACCACAGGATAGACAGTTTGAGTCCGTTTTTCCGGGCTCCATCTATCATATTGTCTATCAATGTATAATCAAATATACCCTCTTGCGGTTCAAACTGTTCCCAAGCGATTGGGGCGAGCACCGTATTCAGGTTCAGTGTTTTCAAGGGAGTCCACAGATTGTTCAGATATTCGGTGGTTGAGGCCGAAGAGTTGTGCAATTCGCCTGCCAGCATGATGAAAGGTTTTCCGTTCACTATCAGTTGCCAGCTTCCGTGTTCGTTTTTTACGAGTTTGGAGGGAACTTCAGTATTTGTTGAAGTCTGGGCCTTCATTGTGGAAATTCCCGTTATTAAAATCAGGCACATTATGGTAGTCAATAATTTCTTCATCGTTGTTATTTATCTTAAAGTTACAGGAATAGAATAAGACTGGTTTGCACCATCGGTCACTGTGAGCGTGTATTTCTTTCCTCTAAGGATGGAGTTGTCGAAGAAAGAAATGATATTGGTTCCTGCTGTCAGTTCGATATTGGTGCGATAAATCTCTTCGTTTTTCGTATTAGCCAGTACAAGCAGTCCGTTACCCGAATTCTTCGTATAGAAATCTATTTCATACTTTTCACGATCGGGATGACGCATCATATCATATACATGGGTTGCGGTGTTGACTGTTGCCAGATAAAATCCCGGGGTATATTCGGGACTCGTTCTGATTTCTGCCAGTTGGAGGCCTTTTTGCACATATTCGTTTTTCATCAGGAGTTTCCAGATAAGTCCTGTACGGTAGTTTTCCATCATGATGGCCATTGGTGCATGTTCCATTGCCAGATATTCCGTTCCTACCGATTTATCAGAAGGGCAGTAGGATATGTTAAGTCCGTAAGTACCGTTTAGTTTTGGATAATTTCTTATCAGGTTCATCAATACTTGTGTAGAGTAGAACGGGGTATATGGAAAAGCGCTGATTGCTGCCGTAGGTGCAATGATACCGTCGTCTTTGAATGGTTCACGCGATTTGTATTCAGGATTTTTGCCGCACCCTCCACAGGCGGTTAGTCCCCAGTCGGATTCTGAATATTTATACTCTTCTGGAGCTTCGTATATGCAGTAATGGCGGTTGATCATTGTATGGCTTACGTTCTGTGTCCAGTAGTAGGTATATTTGTCTTCCATGGCTCTGGGATCCAGTCCAAGGAAAGAATATTGAGACAGGAAAAGTGCATTGCCATATTCAGTGCCTAATGGCATCAGGTAACCATATGTTTTTCTGCCGGGAGTGGCAAAGTTGCGGCCTTGCCAACAATTCTTGTAGATATCTGTCGATACTTTATGGTTGTCCGGTGCTGCCATAGCCAATATGTATACCAACAGAGTTTCGTTCCAGCCTATCAAAGGTAGTTCGTAGGTATTAGTATCTTTGTGCCATATCCAGTATAAGCGGCCGTTGTTTACGAAATGGTTCCATTCGATGGTCTCCCAAAAATAGTTTGTCGTTTCGCGGATTTCCTTTTCAGCTTCGCTGTTACCGGTGAAATATTCGCAGGCAGTTAGTAATCCGCCCATCATGAAAGCTGTTTCCACAATTTCTCCGGCCTCATTCTGGTTTCCGAAGGGGAGGATTTTGCCGTCGGGTCTGTACCAATGTGCCCAGGCTCCGGCAAAACGGTCGGCTGTTTTCAGGAAGCGGACTATCTTTACGATATGTTCGGCAGCATCTTCACGACTGATCCATCCACGTTCCACTCCTATCACAAGATTCATAATGCCCATTCCTGTGGCACCTGTGGTAAGGGTTGTTTTACTTGTAGATCCGTTGTAAGCCATTCCGGTTGTCTGATTAGCGCCTTCATAGAAATAACTGATAACCTTCTGCTGCTGATCGTTCATGGCAGCTTTCACGGTAAGCGGCGAATAGGTGTTGTCGTTGTTCACGGTTGATTCGCCTACTGTCGATTCATCTTCCACGCAGTTCCACAGCATGAGTGCCGAGAACAGGGTAGCGGTTATATTTAATATCATCTTTGACATATTTATAATTGTTATTTGGTTTCGATTAATATTTAGGATTTTGTTGCAACTTACCATTCGACTTGTCGATTTCCGTTTGCGGGAGAGGGAATACCTCGTGCTTGCCGACAACGAAGTTGGCTACTTTGTCTTCGGCAATTCCCCAACGTACCAGGTCGAAGTAACGTTCAAATTCCAGCGCCAGTTCGATGCGGCGTTCGTGACGGATTTTCTCTCTTAATTCGTCTTTGTCGGTAGTCTTTATTTCGGGTAATACCGACTGACCGTTACGGGCACGGGCTCTTACCATTTCCAGCTTTCTCTTTGCTTCATCAAGGTCATTGGTTTCGCAGGCAGCTTCGGCGTGCATCAGTACGATGTCGGCATAACGGATGATGCGGAGATTGCTCCAGTAACCATAACACCAGTCGGCACGTCCGTAGAGCGAACGTTCGCTTTTCCGACAATAGGCTTTCCTGTTGAAGTATTTGTAGTTGCTTGCCACCACTTCTTCACCATCCACTTTTTCACCGTGTTCCAGTATAGTAGCACCGAAACGCGGGTCGTTACTTTCGTAATCGTTCATCAGATTTTCACTGGGTGCATTATGTCCCCAACCTAAGTTCGGGAATCCGCGGACACCGTTCATCAGGCACCATTGGTTGTTTTCGCCGATGATAGAGATGTTTTGGTCCGGTTTGTAGTCGGCGTTGATTTCCCAGACAGATTCGGGACCGAATTCGTTCTCTTCCCAAAATATTTCCGCATAAGGAGTAGAGAGGTCATTATCTTCGGAACTGATGATTTGTCCGGTGTAGGTCAGACAGTTGTCGTAATCCTTTTCATATAGGTAAGTTTTGGCGATGATGGCACGGGCGGCGTTTTGGGTGGCACGTCCGATGTTTCCCGAGTTAACTGCTTCTTTGCGGGTAGGCAGGTCGTTTATCACTCCGATCAGTTCGGACAGATACTTGTTGCGGATAACCGTTGCACTAAGCTGGTCGGCCATTGCTTCATCCTTTCCCATTACTCTGTCTACGTAGGGTACTGCACCAAATGCCTGTGTCAGTCGGAAGTATGCTGCTGCACGGATAAAATAGGCTTCGGCCCTGTACTGTCTGGTTGCTGCTGTTTCCCCATTGGCTTCTTCTATGTCTTTCAACATTTGCAAGGCTTCGTTGGCTTTGGTGATGGCAGTGAATTGAAGAGAATAATAGGTATTAAACATACTGTTGGCCGGCGTGAATGACATGGTAGGAAACTGGCTGAAGTCTACCCCACCGTCGCCCGAAGGTCCTCCGGGGTGACTGTTATCCGTTGTATGACATTGCATGGCCGTTATAGGCCAGGTCTGTTGGGCGAATACATTGTATCCGTCCATTAACGTGGCAAGGACGAGAAGTTCCTGCGCGGTACCCATATCATAATTGCCTTCGTGATATTTACCTTTCGGTGCATTATCGAGGAAGGTGTCGCTGCAAGAGGTACAGGCGAACAATATTGCTATTATATAAGTAATTCGTTTCATAATTCGTTGATATTTCTAATGACTTAATTTTTAATTCAACAGTTGATTGGGTGAGCCACTTACTCAACTGGTATTTCTTTTTAGGTCAACGGTGGATGGGATGAGTCATTTCGCTCAATCGATGTTGACTTAGAAATTAATGGATAAACCTACGGTATATACCGATGGTAATGGATAAGTATCTCCCTGGTCCATCCCTCCTTGCAGAGCACTTCCTCCTATTTCGGGTGTGTATCCGGTGTTATGTTTGAAAGTCAGCAGATTTTGTCCGCTTACGTAGACACGTAAACCGGATATACCCAACTTACTGATAGCCGATGATGGCAGTGTATATCCCAGCTGCACATTGCGCAGTCGGAAATAGGGGCCATTTTCCAGCAGATTGGTCGAAGAAAGATAATTGTGTCCACGTGATTTATCAAGAATCGGTTCTTTGTTGGACGTTCCTTCGCCGTGCCATCTTTGCAGACTTTTCTCGTAAAAGTTGGTTGTCGTCCACGATACGGTTTTCTTCAAATCTAAAATCTTATTACCGCTTACACCATTAAAGTCTACGTTCAAATCAAAATTCTTATAGCCGAGCATAAAGCCGAATCCATAGGTAAAAGTTGGCATCGGGCTACCGAGGTAAGTACGGTCGGCATCCGTGATCTTTTTGTCACCGTTTAAATCCTTATAGCGGATATCGCCTGGTTTCGCTGTCCATGTCATCGGGTAATAGTTGTCGATCTCTTCTTGTGTCTGGAAGATTCCGTCTTGTACGTAGCCGTAATAAGAACCGATAGGATGACCTACGGAGGTACGATGATAATCTCCTGAAATAATGTCCGAGTTGTTATCACCCAGTTTGGTTACTTTATTCTTTAAGGTGGCGCCGTTGACATTGATACCATAGTCCACATCTCCTATCCGGTCTTTCCATGAAAGGCTGAATTCGAATCCTTTGTTGTTGATGGATCCGGCATTGGTAATGGCATAGCCTGCACCTATCGAGGAAGAAGGTGATACATAAGCCAATAAGTCATCGGTCGTTTTGCTATAATAACCGAGTTCCATGCCTAGGCGGTTGTTGAAAAGCTGTGCGGAGATACCCACATCGATACCTGTCATGACCTCCCAATGAATGTTTTTGTCGATATCATAACTAAGAGTAGGAATAAACTGCGTCACTCCGTTGATGATGACTTGTTTCCCTTTCGGGTTGATGGTTGGGTAGTAAAGATAGTTTCCTATCTTGTCATTTCCTAGTTTACCCCAACTGACTCTTAACTTAGCGAAGTCTACCACTTTTTTCAGCGGCTCCATGAAGGCTTCTTCACTAATTACCCAACCCAATCCCACAGACGGGAAATATCCCCAACGATGAGACGGTGAAAACTTGGAAGAACCGTCGGCACGGAAAGTAGCGGTAAGTAAATAACGATCTTTGTATGCATAGTTCACACGTGCCAGATAAGAGATAAAAGATTCCTCGTTCCACCAGTCACCTGCGGAAACACGGTTGACGGACCCCATGCTAAGCATCCAAAGATCATTGGGTACGATATTCATTCCGTTAGCCAGACTGTCTACTTTGGCGTTGAAGCCTTCACTAATAGCTTTTCGTGCCGTATATCCCACTGTTGCATCAATACGATGATTGGTTATCATCTTTTTATAACTTAAAAGGAAATCTGCCTGGAAGGTGCGAGCCTCATCGCTTTTGCGATAGAAATTGGTAATATCGTTCTTATGTGCCGAATGGCTGGTAGAGTTATTCACGTCATAGCGTGGTGTATACTGTTCGCCCCGATAGAGTCCGAGGTCCATATATCCGGTTGCTTTCAACGTAAAATCTTTCAGGAAGTTCCACTCACCATAAATGTTACCGATGATGCGGTAATCACGATACTTCTCCGTATCCTTGTAAAGCTCCATTTGTGCTACTGGATTGTTCACGTTAGATTGTATATCGGCAGACGGATGATAGAGCGAACCTAGATTTTCCGGATCGTAATCTTCTTCCGGAGCATAAGGTACATAGGTAGGGAGTGCCATAACAGCATTTTGGATTTTGGCGGAAGCAGGTTTGCTATCCATCTGTGAGAGGTTGATGTTTCCTCCTGCTTTCAGATTCTTGGTAATGTCATAATCCTGTGAGAAACGTACGTTGAAACGTTGATAAGTATTATATTTCAGTATACCGTCCTGCTTGTAATAGCCGACTGATAATAGAGACTTGCTGTTCTTCCCGGATTTGGATACCGTCAGGTTATGATTGGTAATCATCGCTCTTTCTCTTAATACTTTGCTTTGCCAGTCGGTTCCCGTACCCAGCATGTCGGGTACCCATGAAGCAGCGTTTGGGTCCTGATTCTGCAACATCTCATTGTAGAGCATGGTGAATTCAGTTGCGTTAGTCAGCTTTACCCGATCGCGTTTCCAAACGGTTTGTGCACCGAAATACCCGTCGTAGGTAACCGATGTCTTGTCTCCTTCGGCACGTTTGGTTGTGATAATAATTACTCCGTTCGCTCCCTGTACTCCGAAGATAGCAAGAGAGGAAGGATCTTTCAGAATTTCCATGCTGGCAATGTCGCTGTTGCTCAAAAACTTGATGTCCGACATCAACATACCGTCCACTACATACAAAGGATTACTGCTGGCATTCAACGTACCGATACCACGAATTTTAATATCCGGTTCCGCACCTGCCGATCCGGAATTGGTCACCATCAGTCCTGGTATTTTTCCTTGCAGGGAAGACATTACATTATTAGTAGGCGAATTTTTAAGTTCCTCACCGGATACAGAGACAATCGCTCCGGTTAAATCCCTTTTGCGGGCCGTACCGTAACCGGTTACTACTACCTGTTCTAACTGGTAATTATCATTCTTCAGATAAACATTGATTCCGCTTGAACGGTTTTGATAAGTGATAGGAATAATTTCCGTTTTCATACCGATAAAACTGACCACCAGTTTATCTCCTATTTTCACGCCTGACAGTGAGAAGGAACCGCTCATATCTGTTTGAGCTCCGTTGGTCGTTCCTTCAATTAATACTGCGGCTCCCATTAATCCCATTCCGGTTTCTTCTTCGAAAACTGTCCCCCGGATATTGAAATCCTGCGCTTGTACTAGGCAGGTACAAGATAGAAAGAATAGATACAATACTACATGTTTTATCATTCTCTTAAGATTTTAAAGTTAATGAATCTGCTATCGTCAACAAAAATAGATTCAGATAACGGGAGTTCCTAAAATTCTTCCCCTACAAAACTTTCAGTTCTTTTATCTGATACCCGACAGCGGCACATCAAATATACATCATATTTCGAATTTGAAATATAATGGTTTGTATATTAACAATTTACATCCTGTGTTAATCTACAAATCCGTCATATACTTTTTAGCGGTAACGATTAATCAACATGTTCTTTATGAGTATTTTTCTGCCTTATTTATCTTATAATTGATAGGATATTTTTATTTGTTCATCAGGTAATATTAGTCGTTTTGTCTGCATGGGACTAATCACTTCTTCCCATCCTTTAGCCAACTCTATTGCATTTATTCATTAAATGCACTTGAACAACCGTTGTACATCCGTCTGGTTGCTCAAGTCTATCCTGGTGGTTGCTTAAGTGCAAACAGGTACTGAATTGAAAGGAAAGTTTTGGAAGGATACTATGATGAAAATGTAGAACCTATATGCTGATAAATAGGATATTATATGAAAAATGCAATTTTCTTGCAGAAAAACGTAAAAACACCCTATTGTTTCTTGTAAACTTCCCTTAAAATAGGGTTCTTTTGAGGGTTAAACGATTGATTATTAACCTTGCCACATTTTTGTTTTTCCCCGTATAATACGTAAGATAAGAATTAAAATGTGGCAAGTCTAGCTTCCTTTCTTCACATAATCTTTCGGCAATATCCCGAACTGCTTCTGAAAGCAATGGGCAAAGTATGAAGGATTATTGAATCCTACAATGAAACAAACCTCATTGATCCGGTATTCTCCTTCACGCAGAAGTTCTCCGGCAGTCTTGAGACGTATCAACCGGATATAATCATTGGGCGGCATTCCGGTCAGCCCTTTCAACTTGCGCTGTAAGTTGGAACGGCTGATAGCCATCTCTTCTGCCATCTTATCGATGGTAAATTCTTCATTGGTGAAATTTCGGGTAATGATTTCATTAATCGTGTTCAACCATTTTACGTCTGTTTTGTTCATTAATGTCTGGTCGTATGACATATTCGGAACGGTTGTAAAGTGGTTGAACAGCATACGCCGGTTTTCCAGCAGATTATTGATGGTGGCTTTCATGTGGCTTGGAGAGAAAGGTTTTTCTATATAAGCGTCTGCGCCATAATCAAGACCCGCAATTTTCGAATCGATGCTGTCGAGTGCCGAAAGCAGGATAAACGGGATGTGGCAAAGCATATTGTCGGAACGGATGGACTTTAGTAGTTCAAATCCGTCCATGTGAGGCATGACGATGTCACTGATAATCAAATCCACCGTTGTTGTTTCCAGACATTCCAATGCTTCCTTACCATTGGTAGCGGTATGAATCGTATAGGCGTTTCCCAGATTCTTAGCCAGAAATTCCAACATATCCGTCGTGTCTTCCACTACCAGAAGAGAGTAACCGGCGGGTTCGCCCTCTTCTTCCAAAGCGGGAACCTTGTCGGGCATGGAAATGACGGCGTGGGCCGTCGGAATTCTTTTCTCCAAATAAGGAATTTCGACGCACACTTCGCAACCATCGGTATAATTAGGGTTGATATAAACTCTCCCATTATGCTTTTCGACCAATAATTTAACCAAGCTTAGTCCGATACCTACTCCCGATCCGTTATTACCGGCATTTCCCACTTGATAAAACGGTTCGAACACCTTACCGCATTCCTCTTGCGGAATCCCCGGACCGTCATCACGTACACAAATAGAAAGAATACGTCCTTCGGAAGACAAATGTTCGTCCATAATCACCCTGATACAGGTACGGGCATATTTCATGGCATTGGTCAGCAGATTACTGACGATTTTTGTTAAAGCCTCTTGATCTACATTATATTGCAAATGTTCCTCGGGCAGAGAAACACTGAAAGATATTCCGGTCAGGGAGATGGCACGGAAACGGTCGATGATATCCTCAATCATCCGGTTAATATCTACTTCATTGAATGAAAGCGTATCCCCTTCCTTATCCACTTTGCGGAAGTCGAGCAGTTGCTTGATAAGCTCCATCAGCCGGTTGGTGTTCTTCTGTATCACAGACCGGTTGCTTTCTACTTCACTGTTCCATTCACGGGTTTCCAAAATAGCTTCTAGCGGAGCTTTGATAAGGCTTACCGGAGTCTTGATTTCATGTGCCACTTGAGTGAAGAATGTAATTTTCGACTGGAACAACTCCTGATTCTTGATTTGTTCCATCTCTTTCATCTTTCTTACTTTCACAGCCTGTTGCTTACGCAGATAAAGCCTAACCAGAAAATATGCGAGACCACATGCAATTAGTAAATAGAAAATTTTGGCATAGATCGTTTTCCAGGGTGGAGGAAGAATTTCAATATGCAGGCAACAGTCGTCATTGCTCCAATCTTCATCGTTGTTACTGGCTTTTACACGGAAAGTATATTCGCCCGGAAGCAGGTTGAGAAAAGATACATTATGTTTGTCCGTGTATATCCATTCTTTGTGAATACCGTCCAGTTTGTAGGCATATAAATTCTTGCTGGGAGCCACATAACTAAGGCTTTCGAATGTGATGTCGAACGATACCACCTGGTAAGGAACAGTTACCTGTCCGCTAAGAGCAGGAATACGTTTGCTAAGGCTCACCTTGTCATCGGGACTGTGCATATATACCGCCGAGATAGACGCCGTAGGTCTTACCTTATTAATAGATAACTTGAACGGATAGAAACTATTAAACCCGTTCACCCCACCGAAATAGAATTTCCCGTCACTGGCTTGCAGGGAAGAACGGAAATTGAACTGGTTGCTTTGCAATCCGTCCTCGATGGTATAGAGTTGTGCCCGTTTGTTTTGCAGTTCATACCGGATCAGTCCCCTGTTGGAAGAAAGCCAATAGTTACCCGATTGATCATCCAGTATGCCATAGATGATATTGTTTGGCAGATTCTCTTTGGTGGAGAAGTTTTCAAAGCGGTCTTCCTGATAGTGATAACGACAGATGCCACCGCCTTCGGTGCAGAACCATAGGTGCTGTTTGTGATCGATATACACACGGATTACCCAGTTGCTACAGGTAGAAGCTGGGTTAGCCGGATCGTTACGGTAGTTGTGCAGCTTACCGGTCTGGCGGTTGTAACGCCAGATACCGTCTCTTTTACTTGCCAGCCATAAGTCCCCATACTGGTCTTCCACCATATCGTAGATAAAGATATGGCTTAAAGGCTCCAATGTCCGGAAAGAATCACTTTCCGGGTCATACTGACAGAATCCGGAAAGCGTACCCAAATAAATGCTGCCATCCTTCGTTTGATAGATGGAGTAGATATGATCGTTAGGAATAGAGTGTGGGTTTGCGCGGTTATGGCGGTAGTTTTTCGTTTTTCCCGTTTGAATATCCAGGATATATAATCCCCGGGAAAAACTGCCAATCCACAATTTTCCTTCATTGTAGAGCAGTGCATGGATATTGTGATAACCGATATTAGGGTTACTGCTTCTCAACAGATGGTTTTTAAACTTCTTCGTCCGGGGATCAAAGAGATTCAGCCCCCGTCTTCGGTAACAATCCAAATGTTACCGTCGGGATCTTCGCAGAATTGGCTGATAACATTTCCCGAAAGAGAATTTTCCGTACCATTGGGATAATACCACTCGATATCCTTATGCTTGGGAGACAGGTAACTCACTCCACTGAAATAAGTCCCGATCCAGATTCCCCCCTCCCTGTCCTGATAACAGGCATAGATACTTTCTTTATTTTGTTCGTCGTCGGTAGGCAGACATTCTCCTGTTGTGGTGTTGAATGTATAAAGTCCGTCGTCGGAACCGAGATAGAAAGAGTTGGCCGTCCGTTGAAACAAGGTGCGGATGCGCGGAATGGTAAGCGTGTCCCCTTCTCCGAAGTAATAGCGGAATTGCCCCGTTTCCTTATTGAAACGTGCCAGTCCTCCATACCATGTACCCGCCCATAATACTCCCTGCGAACTTTCCATCAAAGAGATAATCTCGTTGCAGGCAGGGCGTCCGAAAGAAGTGTCCTCGGATATATACCCTGTGAAGTTGTCCGTCCGTTGGTTGTATTTCGCCAGACCGTTCCGAGTGCCTATCCAGATCGTCCCGAACGAATCATTATAAATCACCCACACATGATTGTCCGGCAATGAATGAGGATCGGAAAGAGAATGTAGATACTGCCTCAACGTACCTTTTTTTTCGTTGTAGACAAACAGTCCGTTAGCTGTTCCGATCCATAACTGCCCGTTGTTGTCATAAGCCATTCCGAAAGCACTGTTGACTGTCACCCCGTCTTCCGTCTGTGCATCGAATACGGAGAACTTTTCCTCCCGCGAGTCGAATAAATACAGCTTCTCTGTACTGGCCACCCAAATCTGATTGTTATCCTGATGGCGGCAGATCGTTACTATATTCATATAACTGTTTCCACTGTTTTCTGACGAATGTCCGTAGTTGGTAAATTCGATACCGTTGAAACGATTCAACCCATCCTGTGTTGCAAACCACATATATCCGATGCTATCTTGGAGGATGCTCCGGACGCAATTGCCCGATAACCCTGATCTAACGTCATATTTCTTGTAGATATTGGCGAAGACCAGAGAAACCGATGCCAGCAGTATACATATAGATAAGATGGATCGTTTCATAATTTCCTTTCTTTAGTTATCAGGTTCGGTTTAATCCTGTTCAGTTCTGTTTTTCAGTTTAATTTAATCCCGTTCAGTTTAGCCCCGTTCATTCCGGTTTAATTCCGTTTAGTTTTCGTAGGCAGTTATCTGCTCCACAAGCTATGATAGCCTGTTTTATTGGCGATATATCTTCTGTTTGCAGGAACTATATACCCTGCATGTTGGATCTATATACCCAACACGCAGGACATATATTGCCAACAGATTGGATCTATATCTCCTGTAACCCGGGTAACTATCCCCTCTATAGAGCTCTTTATTTCACGTCATCCCACGTATCCGTGCGGAACGGGAAAGCACTCAATCCGAAAGTGTTGCGCAGCGTGATATTTCCTACGTAATTACGGAAAGCATAGCGCACGGCAACCGGTTGGGCAACCTCTTCGCTTGATACTTCTACCGTGTTGGTACGTCCTATAATCTTCGCTTTCGCTGGATAGAACTTCTTGTCGGCTCCTGCAATCTCGAATCCCTCCAGTTGGGCGAAAGTAGGGAACAGTCCCGCAGGTGCGTTATTGAATGTTACTATGGCCTTGTTGTCCTCATAGTCTACTTTAGTCATCATCGGACCGTTGGACGGCAATCGGCCGATGCCGTATGTTTTAGTCAATGCAAGCGTAGCCAACCGAAGCCCTACTACATCTTTCTGTGGCGGATGGATGCAGAATTCATCACCAATATCCGTAGTGGGTACGATGCCCGAATTAGGAATCGTTTTCAGGGCTTCCATCTGTGCTTCACGCAATAAAGCGGCACCCGTATCCCGGCTGTCCTTATATTTATGAGGAGCAATCTGCACATAATAGAAAGGCATAGCGGGATCTTCCCATACATTTCTCCATAGCTGCACCATAGCAGTCATCATCGGAGCATAGAATTGATAGTTGGATATGTTCGATTCTCCCTGATACCAGAGGAAACCACGTGCCGTGAAGTTCTTAACAGGCCATAACATCGAGTTGTACAGACATTCCAAACGTTGATGAACTCCCCTCTTGGGATTTTTGGCAGCTTCAATATCCATACCTTCAACGATTTTCAATGTCGGTTCATCCATCCATGCTTCGATAGCCGAACCTCCCCAACTGTTGATAACCAGTCCTACCGGGAGATGGAGACTTTCAGTCAGTTGTCTGGCAAAGAAATAGGCGGCAGCACTGCAATCAATGGTCGTTTCAGGTGACGATACTTCCCATTTTCTTTTCTCAAAATCCATGCGACGTTCTGTTTCATTAGTTCTCGGAACAGTGATAAAACGAATACGGTCGCGGTAATTTCCCGAGTTCAGTAGCGTTTCAAGCGAGTTGTCAATGGGTTGCGCTGCATTTCCCATCATACGCATTTCCATATTCGACTGTCCGGAGCATATCCACACTTCCCCTATCAGTATATCCGAAAGAGTGACCGGAGTGCCGTCACTGATGGTAATAGAATAAGGTGTATAACCCCCTTCAGGAGTGTCTACTTTCACCATCCAAGCCCCGTCTTTATCCGTAGACGCCTGATAAGTCCGGTTGTTCCACGAAGTAGTGACGGTTACTTTTTTGCCGTCCGCCCAACCCCATAATTTAACGGAACTATTCTGTTGAAGTACCATGTGATCCCCCATCATTGCAGGGAGTTTTATCTTACCTTGTGTGACAGGGAAGAATAAAAGTGATAAAACGAGAATTAAAAGATGTCTTTTCATACTATTATTTATTATAAGATATTTAATAAAATGTGTATGAAACAAAATTACAACCTATTTTTTTAATAGTATAAAATTATTTGTTCATTTTCTGATAAAAATAGATTGTAATTCATTGAAGCTAATAATATCGATCCGATAAAGGGTTCTTTTATTCTTGTTTTTCGAGATTGTTCATTCTTATTAATGCTTCGATAAAATAATAATCAGCATAAGTAAGCGGAACGTCTACTTCTCCTTTCATCGGCTTATGTCCGACACTGTGTTTGAGAATAAAATTTCCATTAGTGTTGGGAGCTGCCAGATATTCAGGGGAAGATAATGTGCGGAGTTGGCGCTTTGCTATACTCCGATACTGGATCTTCTTTTCCGGTAGATATTCACTTAATTCTGTCAGTGCTGAAGCCATGATGGCTCCTGCAGATGCGTCTCTCAAATCATTGGGGATATCCGGAGAATCAAAATCCCAGTATGGAATGCCATCTGAAGGTAGAAGCGGAATGAACATATCTGCAATGGATTGCGCTTGTTTGAGATAACGTGATGAATGAGTCGTTCGGTACATCATTGTGAATCCATAAAGTGCCCATGCTTGTCCGCGTGCCCATCTGGAGTGATCATTATGTCCTTGCACAGTTTGCTTCTTTATTATTTTCCCGTTTTCAGGATCATAGTTGACAAGATGGTAAGTGCTGTAATCCGGTCGGAAATGATTCCTCATTGTTGTGTTTGCATGTGTAATGGCAACAGTTTTTAAATAAGGGTCGTTATACTGATTACCTACCCACATGAGCAGTTCAAGGTTCATCATATTGTCTATGATAACCGGGAATTTCCATTTATCGCGGGAGGAGTCCCAGCTACGGATGGAACCAATGATAGGATTGAATCTTGTTGCTAATGACATAGCGCCATTATGGAGAATATTCAAATACTCTTTGTTGCCTGTCAATCTATATCCATTACCATAACTGCAAAATAGCTGGAAACCGATGTCATGATCTGTTTTGAGGAATTGCAGTGGAGCAAGTTTTTGTGTATAGGTGTGGGCTAGTTTTTTTATATTTTCAGAACCGGTATATTCATAAAGGTACCACAATGTGCCTGGATAAAAACCGCTACACCACCAATAGATATCTGAAGTGATGAGTCTGTTTTTTGAGAAACTGCGTGGGACTCTATCTTTTTCCAGGGTGGAAGCCATGTTGGTATATTGGATAGAAGCTCGTTCCATGACTTCCTGTGTTATTTGTTGGATGCTCTTTTCTGTCTGGGCATTCGTATATATGACTGTTAATGACAGAGTCAGCAAGATGATTATTTTTCTCATTATTTTTTTGATTGAATTTTTAATTAATATTCTTTGGCTCTTTAGCAAATGTAGTGGTAAATACCCTTGTATCTTTCGCACTCATTTGTGCTTCAAATCCTACCATTGTCACCCCTGGATTGGCTTCATCATATTTATTGTCTGTAGAGGCCGGCCATGTTTTCAGAGTAAACGGGTGATTGTTTTGTTCTTGTACGGTCAGATACAGGATTTTTCCATTCTGTGATAACTTGATACAGTGGTTTGAGATTATTTCTGCTGTTGCAGGTGTAGCCATGGCCCAACGCACCAGAGGAGTTTTGTTTGCACGGCTTTTGATTTCATCTTTTATAACCAGTTCCAGATCACCTCCGTTATCAATGAATTCGGCGGTGCGTACAGGGGCATCGACATCGTAATCATTTCCATTTCTGTTTACTCCAAAGCACTCGAATTTGGCGCCAAGTTTAGTCCCGATAGCCTTCATATAATCTGTTCGTACAAAAGCTTTTCCTTGATAATGATATTGATTGTTATTAATGGTAATAACATTGTGACTGAAGTTATTGAGACGGAATATGCTCCATCTTGTAGAACTTTGGCTGCTGTTCCAAAGATCTATACCCGCAGCTTCGAGAGGAGCATATTCCTGCATACCTAAATCCATTGCCCAACGTTCTCCATAGGCATCGTATACGAATGTTGCGCCATCCATGTGACCATGACTTGTGTTTGAACGTCCTCCTTTCATTCCGAAATATTTATCAGTGTCTGAGTAAGTCCAGTCTGTATGAATGAGTACTACCGGAGTATCTCCATCTCCCCACCATAACTTTTTTTGTGGGGCGGAAATAGTTCCTTTTACTTGCTCGGAATCGATGAATCCCATGATAATAGGCAATAAGCGGCGTTCTTCGAATTTGCTGGCATATGCTCCTTTTTTTAGCAACCTGAGTTCATTAAACAATAACGAGCTGTTTCCCTGTTTTTTAGCAAACCACCACATAGGTAGTTTAGGTTCTTCGGGTTCGGTGCAATCCGAGTAGTTAAAACATTTTCCAGTTGTTCCGGCCATGAATAACATATATTCTGCGGTTTTCAAAAAACCGGCAGTTGTTTGGGATAATCCGTTATCTGTATTGAACACCTTTTCCAGTGCAGCGATTAATATTACTTGATAAGTAGTTCCATATCCCCAATACATATATCCTTCGGGGTAATTCCCGTCAGTGCCGTAGGTAGTCATGCCTTTGGTTTTGTTACTGTTAAAGCTTTGTTCTATGATTTCAACAGCACGGCTTTTGTCCTTCTCGTAAGTAACGAGTGCAGCGGCCAGTAACCCTCCATTGCATACTTGGTTCCAATTTGTAGTTGTTTCAATAAACTGTTTCGAATAAGTGGGGTCAGTAGCAGTTTTAAATGCGTAGTTTTCAAGTGCCGTTTGAGCCATCTTTCTGGTTTCAGGCTGCAGATCATTATATAGCCAGTCTAATCCGATTGCAACGGCTAAAGCCATTTCTCCTATATCCAGATAATGGGTTGGATTCCAGTCGGGGAAGGAACATACCGAACGAATATCCTTCTCTGCCTGATTCAGATAAGTATAATCATTGTTCATTCTATATCCGTATGCCAGATGGCAAATTCGTTCCAGTGCTTTACGTGAAACAGTCAGAAGTCGTTTGCCACTTTTTTGATAAGTGAGAGTGGAGGCTCCGACAAATTCTTTGTTGCATCTGTTTATGATGATCTCATGAATGATTTTAAGTATGGAGTTATTTGTAATTTCCTGTTTCAAGTGATCAAAATCTTGGGCGTTTAGGAATAATCGTGGATGCTCTCCTATTTTGGAATAGTCGAATATGCCATTGGGATCAGCTGAAGGATCATCCTCATCATCCGGTTGCGAAGAAGAGTCTTTCTCTGGTAAAACAGGCTTTTCAATTTCTGGAATATCTACATCGCAACTTCCGAAAGTGAATATAGCTCCCCATAATAGAAGTGTATATAATAATATTTTTTTCATGTGTCTATTTATTTTTAATAAGGTTGAACTTTACTTTGATTGTAATTTTTTCTTTGGGATTTAGGGCAATGTCATATCCCACTCTACACGTACCCGGATTTTCATAATCGTAGTCGTGAGGTGGAGTATTATCCCAAATATGCAGATTCACCTTTCGCGGAGAGTCGACTTGTAGTGAAAGCTGTTTGTTTCCTTGGGTTAACATGATAGTTTGGTTATCCGTTATTTTAGGAATAGTAGGAGTACACATTGTCCATCGAATTAGAGAGACAGTATCTTTGTTCTCAAGATAATCTGTTATTTCCAATGAATTGTCGGGAGTGAGAATCACAGTACGTGTTGCCTGATTGATAGCTTGTCCTAATGTTGAAGTCAAATTAACCTTTGCTCCCTTGTTCCCTTGATTATCAGTGAAACTTTTTAACTCGGCAAAGCCATTCACCTGATGGCTTTTTCCATCGATAGTAAGTGTGTTATGTGCACTGCTTCCTATTCGAAATACTTGCCATCTTTGAGAATACTGTTTTGTATTCCACAAGTCTACCCCTTTACTTTCAAGACTGTAATAATCCTGCATTCCCAAATCCATGGCCCATCGGACCCCTGCTTGTTCATAAATGAATGATCCGGCATCCATATGGGCATGTGAGGTAGAAGCTGTTCCGCCTTTTACTCCCAGATAGGTATCCGTTTTATAGTTCCATCCGCTTCGATAAATATAAACGGGGGTTGTCCCTATACTATGCCACGTGTTGCCTTTAGGACTGATTACTTCGTCTAAGTCGATGCGTGAAGCAAAGATGAGTAGGCATGGTAAGAACCTTTCTTCGAGGTATTCACCAAATTCCAGGTTTGCATCATTCAGATACTTCTTCTCAAGCCAAAGCAGCGACGGATTTTTAGTTTTATGGGCAAACCAGAACATCATGATATTTCCATACGCTTTTGGACTAGCATCAGAGAAGTTGAAACAATCTCCTGTTGGAGCTGTCATATATTGAATGTATTGGGCTGATTGTAGAAAACCGGGATAATCACTTAGTCCGGCATCATGACCCAAGGAACTTTCTAATGCATCATTAAGCATCACTTGGTATGAGGTACCATAAGACCAATAGCCAAAGCCTTCGGGGTAACCGCCATCGGGAGCATAACATTCTAAAGCTAGAGGTACTGTTTGAAGTGCCTTGTTAATGATCTCTTTTGTTTTTTCTGGTTCATCTTCATAGATAGCAAGTGCACTACATACAAGTCCTCCATTACAAACCTGATTCCAGTTTGTTCTTGATTGGTAGAAACTGGCATGTTTTGTTTTAGAGGCTTCTATTGCTTTTTCTACAATAGCCTGCCGGATTTTTTTCCGGCTGTCCGGTAACAGTTCATTGAATAGCCAGTCGTAACCAATGGCCAGTCCCATACTCATTTCGCTTACATCCAGGAAGTGACTGGGATTCCAATCGATGAAAGAAGCTGCTGCCAGCATTTCTTTTTCGGCTCGCCGGAGGTATTCCTTTTCACCTGTCATACGATAAGCGTATGACAGGTAGAAGACTCTTTTGAGAACAATGCGCGAAACTCCCAGAAGCCGTTTGCCTTCTTTGATTCTTTTAACTGGAGCCTCTTTAAGAGTTTCATCACAGTAGTCTAATATTCGCTTGTGGAATGCTTGTAAAACGGTGCTTTTTTGCAAAGCTATATGAATATTTCTCTCTTCACCTTCCTTGAGTAACAGGCGGGGATGTGGAGCAATATGGCTATAGTCGAAATCTTTCGTATAGCCTTTTGCTCCTCCCGCAATAAGTATGAATATAATTATTAATAGTTGCTTCATTTTGCTTTTATTTAATACGTCCATCCTTCTGTAGGTTTGAGATTCGGATTTCTTTGGGTTTCTACTAGTGGAATAGGCCATACCGTCATATAATCTTTCCAATACCATTTACTTCCAACGATGTTTCCCCACCATGCTTTCAAACCGCTATAATCACCTTGAAACTTGGTCTCTTTATAGGTACCCCATCTGATTTCATCGAAATAATTGATACTCTCGAGACATAATTCTACCCGTCGCTCATAACGAATTCTGTCTCTCATATCTTCCTTACCGGAGACAGAATTATATCCTGTACCCCCTTTTTCTAAATCTCCCATACCTGCACGTTTACGGATTTTATTGACTGCTATAATTGCTTCATCCAATCTATCTTTTTCATTAAGCGCTTCAGCATAAAGCAGCCATACATCGGTAAAACGAATTAGTGGATAATCACAATGACAACGCAGTCGTTCTATATAACGGCCTTTCTCTGTTTCATTGTACTTTTTATAAATGTAGTACCCTGCATTCCTTTGATTATGCCACATATCTCCATTATTTCCTCCACGATTCAGATAAGGCCATCTAAGAACTTTATTTTGCATGGGTTCTCCACTATTCCAGTATGGGCTGTAGCAATTAGTGCTTGAATAAGGAGTGATGATGGTCTGTTGTAATCGTGGGTCACGTGATTCATATGCTTTTTTGATACGTGCTTCATTTCCGGAGTCGAGATAATATTTATTCATCACTTCGGCTCCTATTCGTGATTTGGCATCATTATAAGCACTTTGATTGGAAGTTAGATTATTGCGTAGGAAAAAAACTTCTCTTTGAGCCGGGGTAAGGTCATCCCATCCGGTTAGATAGGCACTCCATTTGAATTCGGATCCATCAGCATTACGATAGTAATCTACAAAATCGGCTGATGGGATTAATTCCGTCCAGCAATCATAGTGGTCGCGTGAGCCGACCATCAGTTGAATATTGTCGCAATATCCACTAGCTTCATCATATTGTAACGGGAGTATCATTTCTTTATCTTTTTCATTCTCATACTTAAAGAAGTCGATATATTTTCCCTCCCATAAGTCATAACCACACTTTTTAACTTCTTCAAAATCTTTAATAGCTGAATCATATTCTTTCTTCCACATATATATCATCCCTCTTAAAGCATAAGCCGCTCCTTTGGAAGGTCTTCCATAATTTTCTTTCAGCGTGTTATTACCTAAATGCGGGCTTTGAATACATGCAGTGAGGTCATCTAAACAAATTTCCCAGACATCATCGGCGGAAGACTTTCCCCGTGTGGCTTCACTACTGTTAATGGGTTCCAGATAGATGGGGACTCCTTGAAAGAACATATTAAGCCGGTAATAAAAGAAAGCTCGCATAAATTTGGATTCACACATTAGGCGTTCCAGCTTTTCCTCTGAAAGTCCGGCTTTATGTAAGTTGGCAATAGCATCGTTGCATCGATGGATTCCTTCATAGCCAAATTGCCACTCACGTGAAATATAGGCATATCCGGCGCTTGGGGCGGTTGAAGTTAGCAGGGCGATGCTTGAATAGTATCCGGAGCAGAATCCCATTGATTCTATTCCCAGTTTATTGATACCTGTTACTTCCGACTTTTCAGGGTTAAGGACTAGGAGGCTTCTGTTGTATAGTACGTCATAAATACCGGCAACTCCTTTGTCTGCCAGCTCTTCACTTGTCCACATGTTACCCGTGGCTATTTGATCGTACGGAGTTGTGTCGAGCATATAAGTACATCCCTGAAGGATGCTACAGATTGTCAGGCAGAATATTATTACTTTTTTCATAATTCATTTATTTGTTATATGAGTAATCGATGAATTAAAATGATAGTTGTGCACCGAATGCAAACTGTCTGGTTAATGGATAAGTTATTGAAGTACCCATTTCTGGATCGAGTCCCGGATAGCTTGTTATGGTTAACAGATTTTCTCCGGAAAAATAAAAACGTAGTTTCTCTACCATGAATTTTCTGGTCCATTTCACGGGAATTGTATATCCTATCTGAATGTTCTTTAGTTTGACATAATCACCTTTATACTTCCAAAAAACACTGCTGGTACCATTATCACGTTGTGTCTGGTCTGTGATTCGTGGATACTTTGCAGTTATATTTGTTCTGGAGTCAGATGGATTTTCCGGGTTATAAAAGTAATGATTGTCCGCTACACGCTGGCTGATTCCAAATCCATTTTCAGTTCGAGTACCATTGTAGGAAGAATGGTTCCAATAAAGATCGAATCCTGCACTACCAGCCCATAGCATATAGAAATCAAAACCTTTGTAGGCCACTGAAAGATTGAGACCAAAGTTATAACGGGGCTGGGTAGAGGTTCCGGTAAAGTTCATATCATTGGTATCACCATAATTGCCGTCTCCGTTAGCATCTGCATAAATCAAGTCGCCATACCATAATTGATCTTTTGCCACCTTGGTTACTCCATTAAACTTATATCCATCAGCTATCATGGCTTTTACCCAGGCCATATCAGATTCTGTACGAATCATACCGTCGACTGGTCCAGCATTGATGTCAGGTTTTCCTTCGGAGTATGAACCATTACCACAATAAGGTTGTCTCAAATACATTTCTCCTAACATCCTATTTTCAACGATGACACCTCCAAAACCGCTTTGTGCTACATCCCCGTAATTACTGACGAATCTCGTAGGGTTTCCGGCATTATCATATTCCCAGTATCTGGCAAGTTCTCCTTTATATTTCATTACCTTGTTTTGATTGTAAGAGAAGTTACCTTCTATACGGTATGTAAAATCTTTGATATTATCTTGCCATCCTAAAGTCAATTCTACACCGCGGTTACGTACTTCTGCTATATTTTCTGTAGAACCGGTGACTTTACCCATGGATAGGGGAATGGATGGAGTGAATAGTATTCCCGTGGTCATTTTATTATACCAGTCGAATTCTCCTGTCAGTCTGTTGTTGAAGAAACCTAAGTCGATTCCAACATTGGTGGTGGTTGTAGATTCCCACTCAAGAAAACTGTTTCCAAGTTTACTGATAGCCAGTCCTGTGGTAGGTGAAGAGTTGATAACTACTTTATTAGTACTATAATTGGCTTGCCAGTCATAGTTTCCTGATGCGTTATTTCCAAGTTTTCCCCAAGAGGCACGAATTTTTAAATTAGAAAGATAATCTTGTGCAAAACTCATGAATTTTTCTTCATTTATTCTCCAACCAGCAGAGAAAGATGGGAAAACTCCCCAACGACTTTCCGGGGCGAACCGCGACGAACCATCATAACGGACATTTGCTTCAAATAGGTAGCGCCCTTTGAAGGCGTAATTAAGACGTCCGAAATAAGAAATCAGAGCCCAGTCTGTTTCATTACTGTCGCTGGAAACGAGTTCTGTTGCTGTTTTAAGTTGAGTTAGGCTCCAGTCTGACATACCTTTTCGTGTTACGTCGAAATAATTTTCATTATAGTAGGAAGTCGTGAATCCACCCAATGCGCTTATTTCATGATCGTGGGAAAGGGTTGTGTTATAGCGTATCAGAATTTCGGAGTTTTCTCTACGTCTTTTAAATGATTTGTTATTAATGCTTGCATTTTCTAAGGCACTTTCATTGGCACGTATGTTTTTTACGTAATCCCATGTACCGTTTGGAGCTCCCCATGTGGCATAATCTCCCCAATCAGGAGCATAGTTATAGCTTGCTTCGATGGATAATCCTTTCATCGGGCGAATACTGCCGAAGAGTGTGAAATTTCCGCGAAACATTTTATCATATCCACAGCGTCTCATTTTTTCGAATATGTTATTGGCATTAGTGGATTCTTCTGTTGCCGCTGGTAGCCCCCATTTATCATTTTCTCCCGGATAGACTCCGGGAGTTGTTTTATAAAGATATTCAAATCCGCGGCTGATATTGGCAAGGCCTATATCTTGTTTTAATCCATTGAGACGGGTACCAACGGAAAACCATTTATTAATTTTTATTTCGATGTTTGTTCGGAATTGGAACTGCTGGAATCCGGAGTCTGTTCCTTTTTGGTTCATGACTCCATCTATATCTTGATATCCTAAAGATAAAAAGTAGTTTACCTTGTCATTACTTCCTGAAATAGATAGATTATGTTTTTGTGAGAATCCCGATCCCATGATTTCATTAAACCAGTCTGTATTAGGATAGGCCATGTAATTAGGTATCCCGAATTCATTAGTCCCATTGGGATTATTTTGGGCTTCACGCCATTTATCTATGGTTGATTGTTCAAAAATATGAGCTTTTCCTACATTTTCTGCACCCTCGTTGATAAGTTCCATGTGTCTGGCATAGTCACTGACTAATGAGAGTTTGTTTTGAGGAGTCTCTATAGAGCCATAGAACGAATAGTTTACTCTGGTTTTTCCCTGTCCTTTCTTGGTAGTTACAAGAATCACTCCATTGGCTGCACGTGAGCCATAGATTGCTGCCGAAGCTGCATCTTTCAGTACAGTGATACTGGCAATATCTTCCGTATTCACATTGTTCATGTCCCATTCGATACCATCTACAAGTACTAATGGATTATTAGAGTTCAATGTTCCGGTACCACGAATCCTGATAGTTGCTCCATTTGAACCGGGCTTTCCGGAACTTTGTTGCACTTGAACACCTGCCGAAAGTCCTGCCATTGCACTAGAAGCGTTGGCTATAGGGCGGCTTGACATTTCCTGATTAAAGTTTACTGTTGATACTGAACCTGTTAGATTTGCCTTTTTCTGAACGCCGTATCCTACTACGACTACTTCTTCAAGTGATTCTGATTTAGGAAGTAGAGTCACATTTAGTATCGTTTTATTATCCACGAGTATTGTTTGGGATACATAACCGATATAACTGAATTGAAGTTTGGTTCCCGGCATGACTTGAATGGAATACTCTCCTTCCAGATTTGTAGAGGTTCCATTGCCCGATTCCAAAATGGAAACGGTAGCTCCGGGCAAAGGATAGTTACTTTCGTCGGTGACTTTTCCCGAGATTTTTATTTGCTGGGCAGACATTGTCAGGCAATGTAAAGCGAATATAGCCATAAATAGAATGTGTTTTTTCATATAATACATATAGAACAAATGGTTTTTAATTAGAAATATTCCTTTCAATAATGCTCTAAATATTTTCAGTTCAATCGCTATACGTCAAATAACTTGTCCGGACATATAATTAAGAAGTATAGCTGGTATATTAGAAAATATCAGAGAACTAAATGATGGTTACTGCAAAAATAGATGGTATATTGCAATATCAATAGTCCGGATGAGGAAAATAATACCAATTTTAGTAATGAAGTGAAAAGGCTAAAACATAAAATAGCTCAAGTTAGTCAAATAAGGCTCCGAATTAGTCATATTTTTGTGACGGGGGGGTGATGAATGAAAATAAATTCTATATTTGCGTATATCATAAATGTTGCACAATGAATCATTTATTTCGTATATTAGTGCTGGTCATTACGATTGCACAAGCTGATTTTCTTTGTGGCCAGACTTTTTCTGTTATGAGAAAATATGATGTTAAGACCGGATTGTCTGATAATACGGTGAGGACCATCATGCAAGATTCAACCGGATATATATGGCTGGGAACGAAAGATGGAATAAACCGTTGTAATGGGACTGAATTTACTAAATTTGCTGATTCTGTAGATTCATCAAATAATACATTAATTAATGTCTTGAAGCTTTATCCGCATATCGACCGAGTCAATATTTGGACAGCTACTACAGACGGGCTCTATCTTTTCAATACTCAATCTAAAGATTTCACACTATTTGGTGAGAAAACAGACCTGGGAGTTAGTGTTGTGGGTACTGTGAACGATTTGTGCTATGATGATGACGGACGATTATGGATTGGTACTTCGAGAGGATTATTTGTATATAATGAAAAGAAAGGGCAGCTACGAAGATATGTGAAATCGCAGGTAGAACCGACTTCTATCCCTGATAATCAGGTAATCTCAGTGTTTAAAGATTCTTCGGGAACTTTATGGTTCGGGACTCGTCAGGGATTGGCGAGATATAAAAAAGCTTCGGATAATTTTGCAGTATATCGCCTGCCTCGTCTTACAAAGGTTTCTCACCCATTTGAAATAAGCACTTTGATGGAAACAGCTGATGGTGAAATTTGGATAGGCACCAGATATGATGGATTGTTACATCTGGACAGATCGGATGGTTCTTTTAGCGCTTATCCTGTAGTAGCGACCTATCAAAACAATACTTGGATTCGGGCTCTTTTCCAATATAGCTCGAATGTGTTTTTTATAGGAACAGAAGATGGGTTATTTCTATTTCGTCAGAAAGAGAAAACTATTCACAAATTGGAGGCGTTCGGTTCAAAGTGTATTTATTCATTCAGTCGTGATCGCGAAGGTGGAGTATGGGTGGGTACTTATTTTGATGGGGTATATTATATATCACCGCAAAGTAATTATATCAAATGGTATTATGAAAAACATAAACAAAACTCATTATCCGGAAATGCGGTTAGCCAGTTTAGTGAAGACTCTGAGGGAAATTTATGGATTGCTACAGAGAATGGTGGTTTGAACTATTTTAATCCGCGTACTGAAGAGTTTACACGTTATATGGCAAATGGTTCTTCTACAAATGTCAGCCATAATAATATACATGCTTTATTACTGGACGATCATCAGCTATGGATAGGAACTTTTTCCCGGGGTATTGATATCATGAATCTGAAAACGCGTTCTGTAGTGAAAAACTATCTATATAATATGAATGATTCTAATTCCATTCCTCATAATCATATTTATTCGTTATATAAAAACAGACGCGGAGAAATCTTTGTTGGTACAATGGGAGGGTTTTGTCAGTTTTTACCGGAAATAAACAAGTTTCATCGTTTTGAAAAGTTGAAGGATGTGTTTGTATATGATATGTTGGAGGACAGTGCGGGTATACTATGGATTGCCACCAAAGGAGATGGGATATGGCGTTATGATCGGAGAACAGGAGGATTCAAGAATTACAAGCATTCAGTGTCCGATTCAGGCTCTTTGAGTAATAATCGTGTAGTTCGGGTTTATATAGACCGTATCGGGCAACTGTGGTTTTGTACGGAAGGAGGTGGAATATCCCGTTATGATTATGATTCCGATTCTTTTGTGAATTATAATTATCGAAAGAAGTTGTATAGCCACGTTATATATGGGATACTGGATGATAAGGATGGTAATTTATGGTTGTCATCCAACTATGGAATCATAAAGTATAACCCACTCACGGAAGAGTCGAAGCTATATACTCATGAAGATGGTTTGCAGAGTAATTTATTTAATTTTCGTTCATCTCTAAAGGCCAGTAATGGACTGTTTTATTTTGGAGGAGTGGAAGGATTTAATTGTTTTTATCCGGATAAGTTATATACAAACACGGTCAAGCCCACTGCAGTAATTTCTTCTATTAATTTGCATGATAGTAGTGGGAGTGCAGGAACGCATAAAATAAATATCAGTAGGCAGAGTGAATTTACCGTTGATTATCATATTTCTTCTTTTGAGATAGAATATGAATGCCTGAGTTTTGTAGCTCCTTCTAAAAATCGTTATGCCTATAAAATAGATCAGGTGCATGATGACTGGGTTTATACGGATAAACACTCGGTGACTTTCATGGATCTACCTTCAGGCACATATAAATTTATGGTGAAGGCAGCAAATAATGATGGGGTGTGGAGTGATAATCCTTGTTTCATAAACCTACATATAGAGGCTCCCTTTTGGAAAACTATATCAGCTAAAATCGTTTATGTCTTTTTACTTTTATTTTCTGCTTATTTACTTCTACTTAGGTACTCTAAAAAGCAAAGTGAAAAGCGTGAACGTGAGAAAAAGGATATGGAGCTGATGATGGAGCAGGAGATGTATCGATCTAAAATTCAGTTTTTTACTCATGTTGCACATGAGATAAAAACTCCGGTCAGCTTGATAAAGGCTCCGTTGGAGGCCATTTTTGAATCTGGCACATGGAGTGAGGAGACTGAAGCTAATCTTTCTATCATCCGGCAAAATACAAACCGATTACTCGAATTGATCAAGCAGTTGTTGAATTTCCGTAAAGTGGATCAAGAAGGCTATAAATTGTCATATAGCGAGGTGGATATTAATTCTTTTATGAAAGATATCATCAGGAGATTTACTTCATTTTCATCATCTGTTACTATTCAGACGAAGTTTGCACAAGAGCATCTGATATATAATGTAGATGCTGAGGCTCTGACAAAAATAGTCAGCAATTTGCTGACCAATGCTTTCAAATATGCGCGTAATGAAATTTGGGTTTCTGCTGGTGAAGCTGTTGTGGAAGATGCTGTAATGCTTGAAATTTCTGTCGGTGATGATGGCCCGGGAGTGACGGAAACCGAAGCTGCTAAGATTTTTGAACCATTCTATCGTTCTGGAAATAACAACTCGGCAGAGACAGGTTTTGGAATAGGGTTGAGTCTTGTAAAATTGCTGGTAGATAAGCTTGGAGGTAAAATATCTGTTGGTAAAAGTAGTCAAGGCGGGTTTCTGCTTACGATACATTTACCTAAAGCGGAGGTTAGCGTAACCAAGTTGGCCGATAATCGGAATGAACATGAATTTTATGGGCATTTTGAAATATACGAATGTAATCTTCTTATTGTAGAGGATACACATGATATGCTGGAATTTTTATTGAAAAATCTAGGGTATAATTACAATGTTTTGGGAGCAACAAATGGAAAAGAAGCATTAAAAATATTACATAACAACACTATTGATATTATTATTAGCGATATTGTAATGCCCGAGATGGATGGTTTTGAATTGTTGAATGCAGTTCGTGCGGATAAGATGTTGTGTCATATTCCATTTATATTGTTATCAGCACAAAGCTCGGTTAATTCAAAGATAACAGGATTGGATTACGGAGCAGACGCCTATATTGATAAACCTTTTTCTTTAAGTCATATCAAGGCAACAATAGATAATCTTCTGAAAAACAGAAAGGTTCTGTTTGAGCGTTTTGCCAGTATGTCTAATTTGGAGTATGGTCAAGGAGAAATTAAACGTTCTGATCTTGAGTGGCTTGAACAAGTTAATGAGATTATTATCCGCAATTTTACGAATGAAAGTTTTACGGTTGACATACTTGCTTCAGAAATGGCTTTGAGTCGTTCTAATTTGCAACGTAAATTGAAGGGAGTTACGGGACTTCCTCCTATTGATTACATACGGCTTGTCCGATTGAAGTCGGCCGCACAGTTCTTGAAAGAGGGGAAATATCGAGTGAATGAAGTCTGTTATCTGGTAGGTTTCAGCAATCATTCTTATTTTGCTCGTTGTTTTCAGAAACAATTTGGAGTATTACCGAAAGATTATATGAAAGGTAGTTGAATTAAATCTGTTCTGTTTTTAAGATATTCACGGAAAAAGGAAAGAAAGAAAAGGGCCAAACAGAAAATAAACTGCATGAACAATTGCAAGAATATGCGTTTTTTCTTTTTATATTGTATTTATTTCCTTGAAATATGCAATATATGGCGTCACTAAACCATCGGTTTGGTGTAATCAAAGCTTCGGTTTGTTTAAAACAAACGCTCTCTTTGGTATAAACAAACCGTTGGTTCCTTTTAAAGGAAGCGGAACTAGGCTTTTGAAGAGGGTATTTAGCGCTATTTTGTCTTTTTCTATTGCTTATTTATAAATAGCAATCTGCTGCATTTCTTGTGAGATGATAGCTATTTGTACTTTTGATTGGCTACTTTTATTGCAACTTGTTTGCTAATAGTACCTATCTTATGTTATTTGCGAAATCTGTAACTCTAAATGGCGGGCGTTTTTCATGAAGTGCAAGGAAACGGCTCGAATGATGAAGAGCAGGACAAGTAAAATATGCAATTCTTCATGTTGGCACTTTTTTCAGCGATCAATGTCATTCTTCTTTTCTGTTCCGATAATTGGCCGGTGATGTTCCCAAATGCGCTTTTACGTATTTCCCGAAAAAGGACTGATTGGGGAAGTTGAACTCTTCGGCAATTTCCTTGATAGACTTTTCCGAACGTTTTAATCGGTATTTGATATGCTCCACGGTAGTTTCGTTAATCAAATCCAACGGAGTCCTGCCACACGCCTGCTTGATGACTTTCGAGAAATGCTTCGGAGTGTAGCAAAGCTCGTTGGCAAAATAGCTCACCGAACGGTGCATCCCCTTGTCCTTCGATAACAGTTCCATGAACTTCCGCAAAATGTAATTCACCTGTTTGATGCCTTCTTTCGAACCTTCCGTGTTGCCGGCAGCTTCCATTTCCTTGTGAAGCTGTCCCAGCATTTCGCAAAAGATAGCGGAAAAGAGATATTGCATCACTTCTTTGTGGTAGCAATGAGGCTCATCGTTTATCTTGGCTATAATTAAATCCCGGTAGAATCCGAAGAAAGTTTTATCCTCCCCGTTGCCAACCGACTTCACCGGATTGTTGTGGATATGAATGGCAGTATTCCACGTTTCCTTTTCCATTTTAATAATACGTTGCAGGAAACGGGTAGAGAATCCGGCAAGCCTGACTTTATATTTAGGACTAAGCATCGTATGACTGATAATCGTGTTGGGTAGACCGAGCAGCAGCTCGCCCGCCTGCAACTTGTAGGTCCGGTAGTTGACGTCCAGCTGGATGCACCCTTCTATACAAACCGCGATGAGAAAACAATTCAGTTTGATTGTATCATTACTATAAGGAGTCCCCTCCAGACTGTTGACTATCGCAAAGTCATCATCTATATAATCAAGGACGTGCTGACTGTCCTTAAAATCCTCTATATCCACCGTAATAATGTTCTCTTTTTCCATGTTCTTTCCTTTTTTACTTTTTGCAAAGTTGGTGAATAATCGGGAAAACAGAATGTCCCATACTTCTTCAGATTTGTTTGATATGTCGTTTATTGCCAAATAGTTAGATATAATAAACGTAAATGGCGAGAATGGGACATTTATGGAGGGAAATTGGTCACTCTTGCCTTGTTCTTTTCTCCTACTTTTGTCCAGGATTTAACAAAAGACCAAAAGAGAAAGTATGATTACAGTAAGCAAAAAATGGATACGGCTGATAGGGATTGTCGGTTGTACAGTGTGGATGGCATCTTGCAAGCAGGCATCGGATGCGGGAGTGAAATCTTCTTCTTATGCAGTAATGCAGATAGAAGCGGTGGATAAGGAATTTTCTTCTTCCTATTCGGCGAGCATACGTGGGCGACAGGATATTGATATTTATCCGCAAGTGTCGGGAACGATTGAGAAACTCTGTGTGACCGAAGGGCAAAAAGTACGCCGCGGGCAATCGCTTTTCATTATCGACCAAGTGCCTTACAAGGCCGCACTGAAAACCGCCACTGCCAATGTGGAAGCAGCACGTGCCGCGCTGGGTACTGCCGAACTGACCTACAAGAGCAACAAAGAACTGTATGCGCAGAAAGTAGTTTCGGAATTCAGCCTGAAAACAGCCGAGAATTCTTATCTCACCGCCAAAGCTCAACTGTCGCAGGCCGAAGCCCAGGAGATCAGTGCCCGCAACAATCTCTCTTATACCGAAGTGAAAAGTCCCAGTGACGGAGTCGTAGGTGCATTGCCTTATCGTGCAGGCGCATTGGTAAGTGCCAATATGCCTTATCCGCTTACTACGGTCAGCGACAACTCGGATATGTATGTCTATTTCTCCATGACCGAGAATCAGTTGCTTGCCCTCACCCGCCAGCATGGTGACATGGACGAAGCCTTGAAGAACATGCCGGAAGTGGAATTGCGCCTCAATGATAATTCGGTTTATGATAAGAAAGGTGTCATCGAATCCATCAGCGGCGTCATCGACCGGCAAACGGGTACTGTGGTGGCGCGCGTGGTGTTTCCCAACGAATCGCGGTTGCTTCATAGCGGAGCCTCGGGCACAGTGGTAGTGCCGAGCATTTATAAAGATTGTATCGCCATCCCGCAGACGGCCACCGTGAAGATGCAGGATAAGACGATTGTATATAAGGTAGTGGATGGGAAGGCTGTCTCTACCCTGATAACAGTGGCCGAAAACAATGACGGGCGCGAATATGTGGTGCTGGACGGACTGAAAGCAGGTGATGAAATCGTATCGGAAGGCGCCGGACTGGTGCGTGAAGGCACGCAAGTTAAATAAGAAAGAGATTGATTATGAAAGGAAATGTGTTTATAAAACGGCCGGTGATGGCTATCTCCATCTCTGTCCTGATTCTGGCCATAGGGCTTATTTCGCTCTTCACGCTGCCGGTGGAGCAATATCCTGACATTGCGCCTCCAACGGTATATGTAACTGCCAGTTATACGGGTGCCGATGCCGAGGCAGTGATGAACAGTGTCATCATGCCACTGGAGGAGAGTATCAACGGTGTGGAAGACATGATGTATATCAGTTCCAGTGCTTCCAATGCAGGTTTGGCTATTATACAAGTTTATTTTAAGCAGGGCACAGACCCCGATATGGCGGCAGTCAACGTGCAAAACCGTGTGGCGAAAGCACAGGGATTGCTTCCGGCTGAAGTAACGAAAGTCGGCGTCAGCACAATGAAGCGGCAGACCAGCTTCTTGCAGATTGGTGCTTTGGTCTGCACGGACGGTCGATACGACCAGACGTTCCTCGCCAATTATCTGGACATCAATGTCATTCCCCAGATTAAACGTATCGAAGGAGTGGGAGACGTGATGGAGCTGGGCGATACGTACAGTATGCGTATCTGGCTGAAACCGGAACGGATGGCGCAATACGGACTGGTTCCGTCGGACATTACCGCCATATTGGGTGAGCAGAACATCGAAGCTCCCACCGGTTCACTGGGCGAGAGTTCGAAGAATGTTTTCCAGTTTACAATGAAATATCGCGGACGCCTCAAAAGCGTGGAAGAATTCCGGAACACGGTTGTCCGTTCGCGGGAAGACGGTTCCATACTTCGCCTGCAAGATGTGGCAGAGGTGGAGTTGGGTACGATGACGTATAGTTTCCGCAGTGAAATGGACAGTCAGCCGGCCGTTCTTTATATGATATTCCAGACAGCCGGTTCCAATGCTACCGCTGTCAACAAAGAAATCACTGCGCAGATAGAGCGGATGGAGAAGAATCTGCCGGCAGGAACGGAGTTCGTTACGATGATGAGTTCGAACGACTTCCTTTTCGCTTCCATACACAACGTGGTGGAGACGCTGATTATCGCCATCATTCTGGTCATCCTCGTGGTCTATTTCTTCTTGCAGGATCTGAAGAGTACGCTGATTCCCTCCATCTCTATCATTGTGTCGTTGGTGGGTACGTTTGCCTGTCTGGTGGCTGCGGGCTTCAGTCTGAACATTCTGACACTGTTTGCGCTGGTGCTTGCCATCGGTACGGTGGTGGATGATGCCATTGTGGTGGTGGAGGCCGTGCAATCCAAGTTCGATGCCGGGTATAAGTCTCCTTACCTTGCCACGAAAGATGCAATGGGTGACGTGACGATGGCTATTGTCTCCTGTACCTGTGTATTTATGGCTGTGTTTATTCCTGTAACCTTCATGGGAGGTACTTCGGGCGTGTTCTATACACAATTCGGTATCACGATGGCAACTGCCGTAGGTATTTCGATGATTTCGGCTTTGACGCTCTGTCCCGCTTTGTGCGCCATCATGATGCGTCCGTCGGACGGAACCAAGAGCGCCAAGAGCATCAACGGACGGGTACGTGCAGCTTACAATGCTTCGTTCAATGCCGTATTGGGTAAATATAAGAGAGGTGTGATGTTCTTCATCCGCCATCGCTGGATGGTGTGGACTTCACTGGCTGTTGCCGTTGCCTTGCTGGTTTACCTGATGAGTACCACTAAAACAGGACTTGTGCCGCAGGAAGACCAAGGTGTCATTATGGTGAATGTCAGCATTTCACCGGGAAGCACGCTCGAAGAAACCACGAAAGTGATGGACCGCCTGGAAAATATCCTGAAAGATACGCCCGAAATAGAACACTATGCCCGCGTAGCAGGATACGGACTGATATCCGGTCAGGGAACTTCGTACGGTACGATGATTATCCGCCTGAAAGACTGGAGCGAGCGAAAGGGCAAGGAGCATAGCTCGGATGCTGTGGTGTCCCGCCTCAACGGACAATTCCAGTCTATAAAGGAAGCACAGATATTCAGCTTCCAGCCTGCCATGATTCCGGGTTACGGTATGGGTAACTCCCTCGAACTGAACCTTCAGGACATGACGGGTGGAGAACTGGCTACGTTCTATGAAGCGGCTATACAGTTCCTCGGTGCTTTGAACGAGCGTCCGGAGGTAGCGATGGCTTATACATCGTATGCTATCAACTTCCCGCAGATATCGGTGGAAGTGGACGCTGCCAAATGTAAGCGTGCGGGAATTTCGCCGAGTGCGGTGCTCGATGCGGTGGGCAGTTATTGCGGTGGCGCGTATATCTCCAACTATAACCAGTATGGTAAAGTATATCGTGTGATGATGCAGGCTTCGCCTGAATACCGCCTCGACGAGCAGGCGCTGAATAATATGTTTGTACGCAATGGTACGCAGATGGCTCCGGTGAGCCAGTTCGTGACGCTGAAGCAAGTGTTGGGACCGGAAACGGCCAACCGTTTCAATCTTTACAGCACCATCACCGCCAATGTAAATCCTGCCGACGGTTACTCCTCCGGCGAGGTGCAGAAAGTGATTGAAGAAGTGGCTGCGCAGTCTTTGCCGGCAGGTTACGGATATGAATATGGTGGTATGGCACGCGAAGAAGCAAGTAGCGGTGGTGCGCAGACGGTTTTCATTTACGCCATCTGTATCTTCCTTATCTATCTGATTCTGGCCTGTCTTTACGAGAGTTTCCTCATACCGTTTGCCGTTATCTTCTCCGTGCCGTTCGGGCTGATGGGGTCGTTCCTTTTCGCCAAAATACTCGGGTTGGAGAATAATATCTATCTGCAGACAGGTGTGATTATGTTGATCGGTTTGCTGGCTAAGACAGCCATTCTGATTACGGAGTACGCCATAGAACGTCGTCGCAAGGGAATGGGTATTGTGGAGTCTGCCTACTCTGCCGCACAAGTCCGCTTGCGTCCTATCCTGATGACGGTGTTGACGATGATCTTCGGTATGCTTCCGCTGATGTTCTCTTCCGGTGCGGGTGCCAATGGCAATAGTTCGCTGGGTACGGGTGTTGTGGGCGGTATGGCTGTCGGGACACTGGCATTGCTCTTTGTCGTTCCGGTTTTCTACATCATCTTTGAGTTTTTGCAGGAGAAAATCCGTAAACCGATGGAAGAGGAACCAGATGTGCAGGTGCTTTTAGAGAAAGAAAAGAGTGAAGTTGAACGCGAACGTAAATAAATGAAAGAAAGAATGAAGAAGAATATCATCACATTAGTTGCCATCAGTCTGTCGTTGAGCGGTTGTGGCATCTATACCAAATACGAACCCGCCACTGTCGTTCCCGACGATCTTTACGGCGGGGGAGGGGGGGCCGAAGA
>NZ_QVLZ01000015.1:88369-141947 GCF_003435205.1 Bacteroides sp. AF32-8BH
AGTGGTGACCGAAGACACTGCCGGTCTGGGTAATATGGGCTGGCGGGAACTCTTCACCGATCCTTATCTGCAATCCCTCATCGAAGTGGGATTGCAGACCAATACCGATTATCAGTCCGCCCAGCTCCGTGTGGAAGAAGCACAGGCCGTACTTATGTCCGCCAAACTTGCTTTTCTGCCCGCTTTTGCTCTTGCTCCGCAGGGGACAGTGAGCAGTTTCGATACGCAGAAGGCTACGCAGGCTTATTCGTTGCCCGTTACTGCCAGTTGGGAGTTGGACGTTTTCGGGCGTATGCGCAACTCCAAGAAACAGGCGAAAGCGCTTTATGCTCAAAGCGAAGATTACCGTCAGGCAGTCCGTACACAGTTGATAGCAGGTATAGCCAATACCTATTATACCCTGTTGATGCTGGACGAACAACTCGACATCTCCCGTCAGACGGAAGAGGCATGGAAAGAAACCGTTGCGTCTACCCGTGCATTGATGAATGCGGGACTGGCAAACGAATCGGCTGTGTCGCAGATGGAGGCTGCCTATTATCAGGTGCAGGGTTCGGTCCTCGATTTGCAACAGCAGATCAGTCAGGTGGAGAATAGTCTTGCCTTATTATTGGCGGAGACGCCACGCAACTATGAACGTGGGATGCTGGCAAAGCAGCAGTTTCCTGCTGACTTCTCGATAGGGATTCCTGTCCGGATGCTTTCTTCCCGTCCGGATGTCCGCTCGGCAGAGCGGACGCTGGAAGCGGCGTTCTATGGCACCAATGCGGCACGTTCGGCTTTCTATCCTTCCATCACTTTAGGCGGAAGCGCCGGATGGACAAACTCCGCCGGGGCGATGATTATCAATCCGGGCAAGTTTCTCGCGTCAGCGGTAGGTTCGCTTACGCAGCCGCTCTTTAACAGAGGGCAGGTGGTGGCACAATACCGCATTGCCCGTGCGCAACAGGAAGAAGCGGCTCTCGGTTTTCAGCAAACGTTGCTCAATGCCGGTAGTGAGGTGAATGATGCTTTGATTGCCTATCAAACCAGTCAGGGAAAAAGAATCTTGCTGGATAAACAGATCACTTCCCTGCAAACGGCTCTGCGAAGCACTACTCTGTTGATGGAGCATGGTAATACAACCTATCTGGAAGTGCTTACTTCCCGGCAGTCGTTGCTTAGTGCGCAACTCTCGCAGACGGCCAATCATTTTACTGAAATACAAAGTTTAATTAACCTATACCGTGCTTTAGGGGGAGGTCAGGAATAAACTGTATCATACTCTCTGTTTTCTAATTTAATGAAAGAAGGGCTGCCGGAGAAGTGATTCTGTGGCAGCCCGCTTGTTGGGCATATATATTCAACGTGTTGGATATATAGATCCAACACGCTGGTCATATATGCCCAACACATTGGATCTATATGTCCAATACGCACGGTATATATAGCTTGCAAGTCACTGATAAACAGCGTTATTCTACCAGACTTTTTGCTCTTTCCAATGCTACGTTGATATTCGGGCAGATATTCTCTTTTCCCAGCAACTCGTAGAATCCGGCTTTTTCCAGTACATTATGCACGTTCTCGTTGACTCCCGAAAGAATAATGGTAGTCTTTTCCTTCTGCGACATTTCGCAGAGAGCAGTCAGGTTATGAATACCTGTGGAGTCGATGAACGGAACCTTGCGCATGCGGATAATACGTACTTTCGGGCGGTCTCCCAGTTGTGTCATTGTCTCTTCAAACTTGGTAGCGATACCGAAGAAATAAGGGCCGTTGATTTCGTATACCTCTATACCTTTGGGAATCATCAGGTTTTCTTCGTGTACGGTAATATCCGATTCTTTATTCGGGTCAATCTCATCGGTAATCACCGAGATTTCGGTAGTCTCCATGACACGTTTCATAAAGAGGACGCAGGCAATCACCAATCCTACTTCGATAGCGACGGTCAGGTCGAAGATAACGGTCAGGAAGAACGTGATAAGCAGTACGGTAACGTCCGATTTCGGATTCTTCAGTAAAGCTCTGAATACACGCCATCCGCTCATGTTGTAAGATACGATGACCAGTACTCCGGCAAGGCATGCCATCGGGATATATTGTGCGAGTGGCATCAGGAAGAGCAGAATCAACAGTAATACTACTGCATGAATGATTCCGGCTATCGGTGTCTTACCCCCGTTGTTGATATTCGTCATGGTACGGGCGATAGCTCCGGTGGCAGGAATACCTCCGAACAGCGGGGCTATGATATTGGCTGCTCCCTGTGCAATCAGTTCTGTATTGGAGTCGTGGCGGTCGCCTATCACACCATCGGCTACCGTGGCAGACAGCAGCGATTCGATAGCTCCCAATACGGCAATGGTGATAGCTACCGGAAACAATTCCCTGATAGCTTCCCAATCCAACGCAGGCACAACGGCATCGGGCAACTCCGATTTGATGGTGAAGCGGTCGCCGATTGTCTGGATGCAGTCGATTCCTCCGAAAGTTTTCATCAGGTAAACAGCTACCGTCACTACGATGATGGCAATCAGCGAGCCGGGAATTTTCTTTGAGAACTTCGGAGTGATAGCGATAATAATAATGCTGACAATACTAACGATGGTATTCCACCAGTTGATCGTGTCGAAGTGTCGGAAATAAATCAGCCACTTCCCGACGAAGTCTCCCGGCACTTTCTCATCTCCAAAAGATAAACCGAAAATATCAGCAATCTGGGTTGTGAAAATAGTGACGGCGATACCGCTAGTAAATCCGACGATGATAGGGTAAGGAATGAATTTGATGACAGCTCCCAGCTTGAACACTCCTAATAATACAAGGAGTACGCCCGCCATCAGCGTGGCTACAATCAGTCCGGCCTCGCCGTATTGTTGTATGATGCCATAGATAATGACGATAAATGCTCCTGTAGGACCGCCGATCTGGACTTTGCTGCCTCCCAACAGGGAAATGATGAATCCCGCAATGATAGCGGTGATAATACCTTTTTCGGGTGAAACTCCCGAAGCGATACCGAAAGCGATAGCCAGTGGAAGCGCCACGATACCTACGATGATGCCGGCCATCAGGTCCGCCATAAACGTTTCTTTCGAATAATTCTTTAGACAAGAAACCAGTTTGGGTTTAAATTCAAATAGCTTCATTTTTATATGTTGTTATACGTGTACTCTGTTCTTTTTTGCAAAGTAGAGGTTGCAAAATTAGATAAAATAATCGAAATAAGTATATTTTTGAACATACTATTTGTCTGTTGATAGATTTCATCAATGAGGTGATAGTTTTTATTCATTAAGAAAAGATGGTTTATTGTGAACAAATCGCTTATATTTGCGTTATAAATAGTACGACAAGTTACGTTTGGTAATCAACCAATTTAAAATATATATAGAATTATGGCTAAGAGTATTAAAGGAACTCAAACAGAGAAAAATCTGTTGACTTCATTCGCAGGAGAATCACAGGCTAGAATGCGTTACACTTATTTCGCAAGTGCAGCTAAAAAAGAAGGCTACGAACAAATAGCAGCTATTTTCACTGAAACTGCCGATCAGGAAAAAGAACATGCAAAACGTATGTTTAAGTTCCTCGAAGGCGGTATGGTAGAAATCACTGCCAGCTATCCGGCCGGTGTAATTGGTAATACACTTGAAAATCTTCGCGCTGCCGCAGCAGGTGAACATGAAGAATGGTCACTGGATTATCCTCACTTTGCCGATGTGGCAGAACAGGAAGGTTTCCCAATGATTGCTGCTATGTACCGCAATATCTCCATCGCAGAAAAAGGTCACGAAGAAAGATACCTGGCTTTCATGAATAACATCGAAAATATGACTGTATTCGCTAAAGAAGGCGAAGTGGTATGGCAATGTCGTAACTGCGGTTACATTGAAATCGGTAAGGAAGCTCCTGAAGTTTGCCCGGCATGTCTGCATCCACAGGCTTATTTCGAGGTGAAGAAGGAAAACTATTAATCTACGGATGGATAGATAAATCTCGGATGATTTAGATAAAGAAAATGCCGCTTGCAGTAATCTACAAGCGGCATTTTTGGGTAACGAGAAATACAAATTGCTATCTGAATGACAGATTGGCAGGATTTATCTATTGATTCCGGTAATCTTTGGGAGATACACCGTATTGCTTTAAAAACTCCCGATAGAAATAAGATTTATTAGAGAATCCACATTTAAACATAATCTCGGATACGGTCAACTTGGTTGTCCTTAATAACTTGGCTGCATATTCCAGTCTGATGCCTCGTACAAATTCACTCGGAGTCTTATCTATTATTTCTTTGAACTTCCGATACAAGGTAGCTTTGCTCACTCCTACAAATTCGGCAATAGAAGAAGGGCTTAATAACTCATCATCTATATTATTCTTTATGAAGTCTGTTACATTCTGTATTAACTCTTCGTCTTCCGGATGAAGAACAATCCCGTCTTTTACTTTCACAGAAGACATGCTGGAATTGAAATAGTCCTTTAAAAGCATTTGTCTCGACAGCAGATTTTCTATGGTGGATATAACCTGCCTCGGGTGAAATGGTTTGACGATATAAGCATCCGCACCATGGTTAAAGGCATTAATCTGGTCTTCTACAGAAGCTTTTGCCGATATTCCTATGATCGGAATATAACTTGTTTTCAAATCGGATTTCAATTTATTAATCAAGCTCAAGCCGTCCATGTTGGGCATAACAATATCACTTATAATTATATCAGGATGATTATGTTCTATCTCTTTCAAAGCCTCTACGCCGTCTTTTGCTTCATGTATCACATAATCAAAGAGGACATCTTTCAGCAGGTCTCTGATATTCTTTTCATCTTCCACTATCAGTATGACAGTATCTTTGCGAGGGGATAAGTGATCCTGCCCGTTCTTTTCTTTCTGCAACGAATCTTTTTCATCCGTTACAACAAGTGAATGATCGGATGGTAGAGAAGGAATCACGACTGAAAATTCAACACTTTTTCCCAGTTCACTATTTACACTTATCTGCCCGCCTAATAATTCAACCAGACTCTTTGTTAGATTTAAACCTATGCCATTGCTTACAGAGTTACCCAATTTCGGAGTATCAAATATCTTATACTTATCAAATATCTCTGCCATCTGTTGCTCGGTTAACCCCTTGCCGGAATTTCTTACGAGCAAGTATAAGGTTTTATCAGGTTCATTTTGTGATATCTCAACATGAATATATCCATAACGAGGAGTATATTTGAAAGCGTTCGACAGTAAATTGAATATAATTTTTTCCAAAGCATTGCGGTCGGAATAGATCTCTGACGTATCATGAGTCTCTACCTTGAAGTCTATTTTATTCTCTTTCAGGATATCCACATAATTGTTGGAAGCATATTCCATCAATGATTTTACGTTCACATTTTCAGGATGCAAATCCATATTGCTCGATTTAGTTTTACGAAACTCCATCAACTCACTAATCAGCTTCTGCATCCTTTCGGCATTATTCTTTATTATTTGGAGATATTTCTTTGTACTACCATCTAACCCGTCCTGTTCCAACAAGTGCTGTGCAGGTGTATAAATCAAAGTTAGGGGGGTAAAGAATTCATGTGCCACATTGGTGAAGAAATTGAGCCGGGATTCATAAATCTTCTGTTCATGCCGTTTCTCTACCTGGGCTATAAGAACCTGGCGGCTTAACCGTATGCGATTTTTGATAACAGACTTTGTGATGTAGAAGATAATAATGCACAATATGGCATAGATAATCAATGCAGGAACACTAAGCCACCACGGATAACCTACTTTTATAGTTAAGCGATAAATGTTATCTCCCCATACTTTGTCGCCATTCGTGCTCTTCACTTCAAGCTGGTACTCACCCGGAGGAAGTTGGGTAAAGATAATATTCGGATTATTACCCATCCCCACCCAATCATCCGAATGGTTCTTCAAGCGATAAGCATATTCACAGTTTTCATTATTAATAAAGTCTTTGGCTATGAAATTGAAAGTCATGAATCTTTCTTCATAGCTAAGTTTCAACACTCCTTTTCTGATACGTTCATTAATGTCCTGTACCGTATTATATATCTTCAAACTACTTAATATAAGTGGAGGATTAAACTCGCGCAAATGTATATTTCGAGGATTGAAATAACTAAATCCGCTTACTCCTCCAAAGTACAAGAAATCACGATGATCCTTGAAGAAAGCTCCATCAGAGAATTCATCATTCTGCAATCCGTCATTCAAGGTATAATTATCTATTTTATTGTTTTTTACATTCAGGCTAGACAATCCCTGGTTGGTGCCAATCCATATCTTTCCTTCGTGGTCTCTTAATATTCCATGAATCGTTTTATTATTCAATTTCTCGTCGGCATATTGTATCAGGTGAAAATCATTCTCCTCCTTTTTCAATTCGTTCAGTCCATAACTTGTTCCTATCCATATATTGGCATCATCACGCAGTAAGCACAATACATCATTATTGGTGAGTAAAATCCGACTGTCCATATCCTCCAATGATTTTATGCTGTTATCTTTCATATTGATACAGTTCAAGCCTCCGCCACGTGTGCCAAACCATAACATATTGTCTTCCGGATCGGATGTAATGGCATAAACAACATCGTTATTCAATGAGATATTCTTATCCGACGAATTATATTGCCTGAACCCTTTAACGTGATAACGACCTTGCTCTCTGGAAATATTTATTTTGATTAAACCATATCCTGATGTCCCCACCCATAAAAGAGAATCATTGTTCGTAAAATAAATGTTGTACACAGCCTTGAAAGGCGGGTATTTGTCAGGTATCTCTAGCTTTTCCAACCGTCCCGTAGCAGCATTCAATATATTGATTCCGGTTCCTTCCGTTCCGATAAAAATGTCATTCGCTTTATTTCTCCTCAAGGCATAGACAGAATTGGAAATCAATCCTTTACTCTCATTCAGATAATCTGTCAATTCTTTCGTTGCAGGATTCAACAGTTTTATTCCGCTTCCTTTTGTTCCTATCAGAATATTACCATCTTCATCTTCACAAAAACATCTCACAGGGTGACTGGTGTGAACGGTTTCAAATAAAGAGTCGTAATGATAAAGTTGAATTAATCCTTGTCCGTCCGTTCCTATCCACAATATGTTCTGACTACCGGAATAAAGAGTGAAGACTGATAACTGACTGGATAGTTCGTTCAGGTAGGTAAAAGTATTCTTTTTTAAATCATAATGAATACATCCCCCTTCTATAAAGCTGACGTACATCTTGTTCTCTGCTAAAATAACCTGCGATACAGGTTTGCTACTATCCAGCTCAATGCATTGGGAAACTGTAAAGTCGGGATTTAAAAGGAAAAGTTTGTTGTCTTTGTTTAAGATAAATCTGTCTTTCGACAGAAATATCTTATCTACAGGCGTCTGTATGTCGACTGTGCGTAAATCACTCTGTTTTCCTCCGTTAACGAGTAGATTGTAAGTCAGATGCACGGTATTTCCATTATTTAAAAGGAAAAGCATACGATCGGAATCACTCACGGAATAATCCTTTATATGACTTGCAAAGTCTGTGTTAATCGGATTAAACTCATCTTCAGAATCATTGTAGACAAAGAACCCCAGCCCCTTTATGAGGCAGATAATATCTCCTGCCGCACTCTTTCCTAAAATAAAAGACTTTTCCTGATTGGGTACTTTATTATCTGTTCTTAAATAATACCTTGTTATCTGACGGGTTCGTTTATCTAACCGATTGATTCCATTATCTGTTGCTATCCATAAACTGCCCTTACATTCGATAATCTGGCGGATAACGTTATTACTTATAGAATTCGGATTGTTTTTGCTATATCTGAATGTCGTAATTTCTCTTCCATTATATGCATTCAGTCCATCCCATGTCCCAATCCAGATTGTATGTTCTGCATCTTCCAAAATACAGTTTACTGAATTATTTGTCAGTCCGTTAACATTTGATATGTGTTTTGCCACATTAAAAGCATAAGACTTTGTGGAAGTGACAAATGCAATAATCAGAATAAAAAATAATTGTGCGTATAAGATGTTTCTCATGTAAATGAATGTTATTTATACGGTTAGGATAATAGCAAATATAAGGAATTTATTTTATTCCGCGCATATTTTCATCGGTAACGGAGGACTTATACAATTGTGGAATAGTCAAAATTACAAACGATAATCTACGATTTCACCGTCAACAATCAATTTACCATGTTTCTTTGTTTTTTTAGCGGAAGCAGGAATACAAACAATAGTTACGGCATTGTCCGGGTTCAGGATAATGCTTGTTTCGCCGGTACAATTTTTCTTTATGTATTTTTTGGATACCAGATCGTACAAGTCCGTCGGTTCCGTAAAGTGTTGATTCAAAGTTACCTCTTTTGCTTCAAAATAAGGATTGAATAAAAGATAAGTAGGATATTTTCTTGTGGAATAAAAGTCTGTGGCATTACAATCCAATTGAAGAATACATTCCACATTAGTAGTATCTACAATAGAGGCTAGCATACCCACCCAGGCCGAGCCATACAAGCAAATATCTGTAGCTGAAGACATGGTTTTTACTTGATCCCCAATAGCATAGGGACCCTCATCGGACAATAATCCCTGGAACGGTTCAAAATGATTGCCATGATACAAATCCTTCCTCAATCCTTCATAGCAAATGACGTGTTGAGGATCACCTTCCCAGATAGAACTCGACTGACGGTTGCGGGGGTGCTCGTCTGCATAAAATAAGCGGCAGGCGTTTGCCAGGTTCAGCATCCACTTGCCTATTGTGGAAGCATAAGCCGGGTTGTATTTTACAATTGGGACAAGTGCGGCAGCTTGTGAAAAGGTGTTCATGGCAAAAGCATATTGTTCATCCTTTTTTTGTCCTACCAATCCGTGTACGTCGTATTTGTTCCAACGCTCACACATCACTCCCCATCCGTCACGGTCTGAATTATTACCGTCGAAGCACCAGTTCAGCATTTTCAGCTCATCATAAGTAGTTCCAAGTTCCGCATTCATGCACACTGCCAGATAAGCCCCATAGGGCATCATTATCTCATAGAAAGTACCTTCTTTCTGGGGACGGTTTTGCAAGAATGCCATGCATTGGCGTGTAGCATTCAGATACTTTTTATCTCCGTATTTAATCCAGGAGATGTATTGCAACCAAGCAAGTCCTGCGGCTGCATCCGGTTCACGCCATACTTTATTATGGTACCCTTTACGGTTCTTAAAGTTGAAGGCGGTGAAGTTGAAGTCCGGATATTCTCTACCTTCACTCAAGTCTTGGATAGCAGCATACCAATTGTCAACAGTGATCTTCATCGGCTCCTGCATCTCTGTTTTTTGAGGATATAAATCTACCAGCATCGAATAAGCCATTGCCGGCCATATCTCGTACCAGAAACTTTCTCCGGCTTTCCTGTCGAGGCCGTTCAATATAAGATTGGTTCCGTTCTTCTTGTTGAAGAATTGTCGTATCATTGATACATAATCTTTTCCGTCATCATTGCTTTTGTCTACTCCTATCAGACTTGCACTAATGAGTGAGCCCATAGTGGGAAGAGATTCATAAGAATTTCCTCCTAACCGTCTTTTATCTACGTAGCTTGGAAGTCCGAAAGTGCGGAATGGAAAGTTTACTTGCGAATCGTCCCACCAGATAAGAGGCAGGTTCTGCCCTTTGGCGTTGAAATCGTAAAATAGTCTGTCCTGTTTCGTGGCTATATCTTTCCAGTTTTTCATTTTATAGGGGAAAGGTATATTGGGCATATACTGTACTAAGCGGATCTCTTTTTGTTCTATCGGCTTTTGTGCCGGCAGGTTGTTGAGAAAGAAAAAACCTGCTACGAGAAATAATAATGTCTTTTTCATGGTCAGTTGGTTGTTAAAAAAGGGCGGATTTTATAATCCGCCCCCTCATTTTATTCATATTAAAAACCCGGATTTTGGGAAAGAATATTGTTGCTCTTATCCCTTTCACCTTGCGGTATCGGAAACAGATAATCTCTGTCGTCCCTAAAATTGGCACCTTTCGAGGTATTATATTTGGTTGCATAAGCACGCATAACGGTTCCGAAACGTTTTTGTCTCATCAGATCATCCCGTCTCCATCCTTCCATCGCTAATTCACAACGGCGTTCCTTCCAGATGATTTCTTTCAGACGCTCTTGGTCGGTTTCTGTTATGTCGGGCAGTGTATTAGTTGTTGTAGCAGGGATATACGCCTGTTGATCTCTTCTCGGATCTATCGGATTAGTTTTGCGGGCTCTTTCTCTTACATCATTCAGGTAAGGAAGTGCAAGCCCTGGTTTTCCATTTTCGTTTAATACTTCGGCATACATCAAGAGAACATCGGAATAACGGATCAAACGAATGTTGTAACTAATCATCCAGACGTCGAAACCTGTTTTTTCTACTGCTGGCACAGTCATCTTGTAATCATGATAACCGCTTGGAGATTCAGCATTGTCCTGCGCTTCAGTATCACCTTTATATCTATCACCAGTTTGTGTGAATACATAAGTAATACGTGGGTCATCTGCGTCAAAGGCATCATGGAGATCTTGGGTTGGTACGTGAAATCCATATCCTTGATAACCGGAGATGCGTCTGCTTGTGAAGAAGTGAGGGACATTGGTACCTGTGGCTATGTTTTTGTCATATACTTTGTTAGCAATCTCAAATACTGATTCCGAGCTGTTTTCATATTCAGTACGCCAGTTCATGCCGTAATCGCTCAACAATGTATAGTCTTTGTCTACTTCAATAATATCATGAAGTACAGTTTCGGCAGAGGCAAAATCACCTTTGAACATGTATGTTTTAGCAAGCATTGTTTTAGCAAAGCCACGTGTTGCACGATAAGCATCATCTTCAGAGTAATCTCCTTTTGCAGGAAGTGCGGAGGCATCAGTTAAATCATTTACAATACATTCATATACCTTCTCCAATGGGGAGCGGGGTATTTGCAGTATTTCAGCGGGTTGCATCGGCGTAGTGATTAGAGGCACTTCTCCGAATGTAGTGACCAGACAATAGTACCCGAATGCTCTCAATGCTTTTGCCTCGTTTGCATAACGTTTCAATAGTTCTTCGTTTCCTATTGCATCAGGAGCATAATAAATCACATCGTTACAGCGATTGATTAATCTGTACAGAATCTCCCAACGACGTCCTACTTCACCATTGGTTGTGTAGATCGTAAAGTCGGACAAGTCGCGTACTTCGGCACGGTCACCGTCATTTCCTCCTCCTTTTAGAGCATCATCCGTACTGCAATCACCTACAAAATAATGATTTAATGCATATTCATTCCAAGTTGTACGTAATTGAAGATAAGCTCCAGTCAAGGCTTGTTCAATATCGCTTTCCTTCTGATAATAATTATCGCTTGTGGTTTTACCATAACTTGGTTCGTCGAGAGAGCAGCTATACAACCCCACTCCGGCAAGAGCCCAGCATATTATAAATAATATTTTTCTCATAATGTAATGTCTTTTTAGCTAGATTTAAAATTGCAAATTAACTCCAAAAGTGAATGTACGTGAAGACGGATAACGTGTAGTATCCACTCCCATATCCAATGGGTTATTGATACCCAGTTCCGGATCAAGTCCGGAATAACCGGTTAAAGTAAATATATTCTGACCGCTCACATAGAATCTACAACTTGAAAACAGTTTGCTCTTCTGGCAAATGTGACTCGGCAGTGTATAACCTATTTGCATATTCTGCAAACGCAGGTAAGAACCGTTCTCCACATAGAAAGAAGAACCTCTCATATTATTGTTAGAGTCAGAGTTGGTTATGCGTGGATATACAGCATCCAAATCCCCGTCTTTTGTCCATGCTTTTGTGTAAGCATCCGCCAACGCATTCTGGCGTCCTGCTGAAGCAAGGCTTCCTTTAGCAACGTTCCAGATGTCATTTCCAATAGTTCCCTGGAATGCCATACTTACATCAAAGTTCTTATAACTGAATCCTAAGTTGAAACCATAAATGAGGTCCGGATTAGGATCACCGATAAAAGTACGGTCATCATCATCGTTCAATTCGCCTGATTCTCCTAATTTGGCAAACTTAAAATCACCCGGTTGTGCATTAGGCTGAATCTTGGTACCATTCTTATCCACATAATTGTCTATCTCTTCCTGATTCTGGAATATTCCTATTTGTTTGTACCCCCAGAAACGTCCGATAGGACCTCCTACATACGTACGGCTGGTATTCCCACTCAAATATTCCGATGTAAGTTTGGTTACCTCTGTCTTATAAGTAGACATGTTCAGCCCTACATTGTAATTAAAGTCTTTTCCTATCTGGTTACGGTAGTTGACTACTATTTCAAAACCGGTATTCTTCAAGTCTCCCGCATTAAAGAAGGGGCTGTTAGGGAAGGCGCCAAAAGAAGGAATAGGCATATTCAGCAACATGTCACTTGTTTTCTTTACATAAAAGTCCATACTTACATCAAGGCTGTTTTTAAAGAAAGACATATCTAAACCGACATTGGTTTGCTGGCTGGTTTCCCATTTGATATCTGCATTTCCCACATAAGTCGGGACGTAACCTTGTGAGTACCCGTTTCCAAAGTACCACTGATTCTCATTATTGGTGCCAATCAACGTAAGAGGCGCGTCTCTATCAATTCGTTGGTTACCATTCTGTCCCCAACCTACACGCAGTTTTAAATTGGAAATTGTATTTTCAATGTTCAGGTTCTTAAAGAATTCTTCATTGCTCACTCTCCAACCTAATGAAACTGATGGGAAATAGCCCCAACGGTTACGTTTGGCAAATCTTGAAGAACCGTCGGCACGGAAATTGACTGTAGCAAGGTATCTGTCATCATATACATAGTTGATACGTCCCAGGTACGACAACATAGAAGATGTTTCTTTACCTCCCGAGGTGTTATCTCCGGCTGTTTGTGCATCAAGTATCTGATAGATTTCATCGTTACCTAAAGCCTTTCTCTTAAATGCATTAATGCCTTCGCTGCTGTTCTTCTCATAAGTCATGGCAACCATTGCATCCAGTTTATGCCTGCCTATTGTCGTGTTGTAGTTAAGGCGTTGTTCCACTTGATAATTAGAAGTAACAGCGCTATTATTATTCAATTGAGTTTCTTTATTATATTTACTTTCCTGATTCGCTAAGTTATCTTCCGAAAAAGTAGACGAATAGACAGGGCGGAAGTCTTTGAAAGTATCATGGTATCTTTCGAAGCTATACTGTACCCGATAGCTCAATCCTTTATACAATTTGATTTGGGCAAACACATTACCAAATACATTGAATATGTCATTGTATCTATTAGGAAGTTCGAGCATGGCTACCGGATTAGGGTCGTAAGACCACTCGGTAGGCGCATATTTGTTATATTCGTAATTTTCAGAAGACGGATCTACCAACGGGCTGATAACAGGGGTAAAAGGATCAGCTTTTTGAATGAAATCGAATGAAGGAATTGCTCCTGCGTCACGTTTTCTTATCTTTGCCAGATTGACATTGGCGCCAACAGTGATAAATTTGTTAATATCATATTCAAGATTCGCTTTAAGTGAAAGTCTCTTGAATTCAGTAGTGATGATTGCACCCTGATCGTCTACATATCCTAAACTTAAAGAAGATCTCGAATTATCTGTCCCTTTACGGATGCTTAGATTATAGTTCTGGTTGAAAGCTGTACGGGTTACTTCATTCCACCAGTTGGTATTATAACCTTTCTGATACTGATTGGTAAACTTATCCTTCATTGAGTTTTGAAAGCTTGCATCGTTTTCATACGCTTTCATGATGAAGTTGTAGTATTGGTCGCTGTTCATCATGTTCAATGCTTTATAACTGTTTTTTACACCTACATAAGCATCCAATGTTACAGTCGTTTCACCTTTCACCCCTCCCTTGGTAGTAATGAGGATTACTCCATTAGAACCTCTCGAACCATAGATAGCGCAGGCTGAAGCATCTTTTAATACTTCCATACGTTCAATATCAGATGGATTCAGGCTACTGATGTTATCCATGAACTGTCCATCAACTACGTACAATGGATTGTTGTCATTGACGGTCCCTAAACCTCTCACGCGGATCACTGCATCCGATCCCGGCTGACCGGAACTGGCGGCAACAAATACGCCGGCTGCCTTACCTGTAAGTAGTTCGGATGCATTGGATACTGCATAGTTCTTAATATCCTTACTACTTATAGAAGCCAAAGCACCGGTAAGGTCACTCTTTCTTTGAGTACCGTAACCAATAACCACAACCTCATCCAATTCATTATCGGACACTAGATTTACATTGTACGTTCCGCTATTTGTTACGTTTACAATTTCAGTTTTAAAACCGACATACGAGAATGAAACTTTATTTGACGATACTTTTAATGTATATTTACCGTCAAAATCAGTGATAGTACCATTGGTCGTTCCCACTTCAAGAACAGAAACTCCAATTAAAGCCTCTCCGGTATTACTGTCGTATACCACACCCGAAATACTCTTGGTTTGCTGTGCAAAGACATTTGTGCAAACAGCAAGAATAAGAATGAATAATAAATGCTTACTCATAGTTTATACACTTAGATTTAATTATATGAAATGATATTTTGTTTATTCGCAATAATCTTACCATCTTTCAGTTCTAATTCTGTTCCAGCGGGAAGTTCCACAATTACTCTTGCGTCATTGGCCGGGATCTCAACGGAACCATTTGTCTTTATATTTTTTGCTATATATTCTTTGGCAACAATATCAAACAAATCACATGGTTGAGTAGCCTGATAAGTAATGGCTTTGGTCTCTTTATGAGGGTTATAATAGAGATAGACCGGATAAGGTTTCTCTGTATAGAAGTCTGTGACATTACAATCCAGCCGGAGAATACCCTCCACATTCGTTTGACAAACAATGGCCCCCAAAATACCAACAGGAGAAGAACTGTAAACGCTGAACATGCTCTCCGTCGGATTACCTTTTATCCATTTGGGACCATCGCCGATTGCAACCGGACTAACTCCTTTTAATGATGCTTTTCCATAGTCATCCGTTTTTCGTAAACCTTCATAAGAAACATTATCATAAGTAATGTCCTTCAATTCCGGAGCCCATTGATGTGTTTCATCTATTTCCCCCGGATAGAACAAACGACATGCACTTGCATTGTTCAACATCCACTTGCCGATAGCTTTTGCATATTGAGGCTGATATTTCACCATCGGAATGAAAGGCCAGGCGGGTTTGATACTGTTCATAAGGAATGCATATCCTCCGCCGTCTGTGATACTTCCTTGCAGACCACTTACATCATAATCACCCCATTTTCCTACAATAATTCCCCAACCGGTTCTTCCTGCAGGGCTTTTACATCCGTCAAATACCCAATCAAGAAGTTTGGCTACATCATAGTTGGCTCCCTCTACTGCATTCAAATAGGCTGCCGTATACACTCCGAGTGGTAAAAGAGCCTCGTAAAAACGGCTTTCTTTCTGGGCAAGCAGGGCTTCGATGGCACTTTTACTATGTTGCAGATAACGTGGATCACCAAACTTATGATAAGCACATAACAATACATAAGCATGACCACCGGCGGCGTCTTGTTGCAATGGAATATTATTCACCATTCCTTTCATTTGGGCATAGTCAAAATAAGAATAGTCGTAATTTCCATTCAATACGGAATCTGCTTTAACAAACTGCTCCGCAATGCTTTTTTGTATCTTCTCTGCCCCGTCTACATCGGGGAAGACATCACATATCGCATAATATAAGGCATTGGGTAATACATCATACCACCAGTCGCGGCCATAGCCTCCTCCTAAAAGGGCTACTGACGGAGTCGTATTGTTCATGACTATATTCCAGCCGTTATCAGAATTGAAATAATTCTGCACCATTTTTACATAGTTATATCCGTCTTGATTCGTCTTGTCAATCCCTACAAGGCCGGCACCAAGAATAGCAGCCAATGAGTTCAGACTTTCATGGAACTCTCCGTTATTGGCATTCTTTCCCTGACGAATATCTTTAATGGCAGTATATAAGCCAAATGTAGTCTGGTCCATATTTCTGCGGGCGTCATCTAACCAGATTAATGGTCCGACTTCACTTTTATTATTCCAGTCAAAAATAAACTGGTCATACTTTTGGGCTTTTTGCTTCCAGTCCAGCATTTTATAAGTTTCAGGCATATCAGGCATAGAGTCTACCCTATGGATGGAAACCTGCTTTACCTTTTCACCAAAGTTATTTCCGTTGCCCGAGCAAGATGCCAGGAGACAAACGGTCATAAGTACAAAAACACCTTTACTTGTCATTTTCATGTTCAATAGTATCAGTTTGATTAGTAATATTCTTAGCTAAAGGATATGCCGCTAATTGTAATCCGGCAACAATCACCAGCGCATATTTCAATGCAAAATCCTGCGATACACAATAAGCAAGGAAGATAAACAGTAGTAAACCGAAAGCTCTTCCAAGGAAAAGGCCGAACTCATGACTTAGGATATATGCATATTCGTTTCTATTCTCAATCTTTGCAACTGCATCAATTGTTCTCATCATAATGGGGAAGTAAGCCAGGTCGAACAAAGGCTGGAATATCACTTTGCAAAGGACGAAAAGGATCACTCCCGTAGCAGAGAAGAGAATTCCGTTGAATAGTGTACCGACAAAGAATACGATTAGTCCTCCTACAAATATTTTCAAACGGTCTTGCGGGCGGGCCATACGTCCTAATACATACACCAGGACAGCGGTCAGTGCCCCGCTAACTCCCTGAATCAATCCTAACGCTCCTTCATCTCCTACCAGCTTCAATACCAATATAGCCGGTGCCGTTACTAAAAAACCTTGAACCATTCCTTTCAATCCGGCTAGCCACAGCATCTTTTTCCAAAGTATGTTGAAGCGGAAATAGAGGAAGTTCGTTTCTTTGGGGTTCTCGAATTTACCTTTCCACAGTGTCATGCAGGCGATAACGGTAATGACTACTGCTGCCATCGTAACTACACAGTAAGAGGTATTGATATTGAAGAGGAATCCGAAAACTTCTTTTCCATCTATCTGGCTGATAAATGCGCCTATAATTAAAGGAACACCGATGGAGGTAATAGAAAAGAAGAAAGACTCTAGTCCGAAGAAATAGTTACGGCTGTTGTCGTTGGTATTATAGAGAGCCAGCAGGTATCGGTTGGTCCAGAAGAAACCAGAAGCTGCTCCCATTAAAAAGCCGGCCAGACCAAGTTCGACGAAGCCAAGTGACTTGATAGTCATCATACCGAACATGGAAATGCCACTTACCAGGATTCCTACCGAATAAAGTGTCTTCACACTGTATTTCTTTAGCAGATAACCGTTAACAAGAGAGGTAGTAATGATGCCTATATACATTGCCAGCTGATAAAAAGCAACCATCACGGGGTCACTCGTGTTTCTCATGATATAGGCTCCCACAAAGATTTCTACTATCGGTAGTACCAATGCATAAAGCATATTGGTAACCAACAGTGTTCTCATGTTAGGTTCCTGTTGCTTAAAGAACAGATATTCTTTTTTCAGTTTATTCATTACTTCTCTTGTGTCTGTTTTAATACATTTAATATCTCTGAAATGGAAAGCTCTGCCTTACAAATCACTTCATCGCTTGCTCCATAATACATGGTTATCGTATCGTCGTCCACCAAATGCCCATTAGTGAAAACTACATTTCCGAAGAAACCTGTTTGCTCATAAGCGGCGATAGGTTCCATGATCGGTTCTTCGCTTCTTGCAATCACTTTTGACGGGTCATTTAAATCGAGTAATAAAGCCCCCAAGCAATAACGGTGATTAAAATCGGCTCCATGATAAATCTCCAGCCAGCCTTCTTCTGTCTTTATTGGAGCTGCTCCTGCCCCTACACGTGCGCAATCCCACATTCCGTCACGAGTGGTTGCCACACATTTGTGGTTTCCCCAATGCAAGCGGTCGGGCGATTCTGCCAACCATATATAATTGCCGCCAAGTTCGGGACTGCTTGGGCGATGAAGAGCGAAATACCTGTCACCTATCTTCTGTTCGAACAATGCACAATCTTTATTATGTGGTGGGAATATCATCCCATGCCGTGTATAGTTTTTCCAATCATTGGTGTGAATCAGTCCAACTCCTACAGCTACCGACGATACTTCTGTGAAAGTAAGGTAAAAACCATCTTCGGTTGTTGCAACACGGCAATCCTCAATACCGAATGCTTCCAGCTCTCCTTTTCCGAAAATAGGTGGAAATTCCGGTTCATCTTTGAAGTGAATACCGTCGGTACTTGAAACCAATCGTAAGTAAGACATCGTGGTCAGATAATTCTTTCCTTTGTAACCGATAACGCGTGGGTCTGAAGCATCCAAATCGGGATCATTCTTTAGAAACGAAACCACTTCTATTTTTCCTTTTTCATTATATATAGGAAAACTGATAATTCCTTCTTTCTGTATAGGTCTCTCTGCGACGCGCAAAAGTAACCAAATTTTGCCTTGATATTTGAAAACTCCGGGATTTAACAAACATGTAATTTCCATTCCGTTGATTCCCGCTTTTAAATCTTTTGGAGCCAGTAGGGGGTTCTGCTCACATCTTTTAGCTATATCCATAATATTTCGATTAGTGATTATTTCTGTGAACAAAAGTATGAGATGAGAGACAGGAAAGCGTTTACTATATTCTCAAAGAGGTGTACACATGCTCAAGAACATGTTTTTAAGAGGATGATATTAGGGAATGATTTTAGAAGAGGCAGAGATATTCGTATTTATATGCTGTTACAGTTTAAATGATTGGTTTATAGTTGAATAGACAGTGTGTTGAAGTGTATTATATTCTCATAAGTGTATAGTATAGTTTCTTTGAAGAGTGAAAAAGAAACATATAAAGATAAAAAAATAAGAGGCCAAACTCAAAAATATAATTTGAGGAAACCTCTTGTTTTTTCTTTTTAATAAAAATAATACTGTAAATCCTATTTCTTCACGTACGGATAATCTATCGTACATAATCTGTCAGAGTTTGTTTGATAGAGGTGAAGCCGTTAAAAAGAAATTTGTTAGACACCCTCTTTTCGTTATCGGTTTGGTATACTGTCTTTATAAATAGTAATTGTCCTTTTTCTTGTTGAATCATTCTTGATACTGGTTACATCTCCCCGGGTCGTGAAATACACATAGTTTCCCAGATCGAGAAAACGGTACACTTTCACTCCGTCGTGCTCGAACAGATAACTGATTTCATAAGTCTGGTTATTTTCCGATTTTCCACTTTTCAGTGGAATACCTGCATAGCAGGAAGCTAGTCCCGTTATGCAGAAGAAAAGAATAAAGGTCCGAATCAATGTTTTCATAATCATTTCTTCACGTGCGGATAATCAATCGTATAATGCAGTCCGCGGCTTTCTTTGCGTTCCATCGCCTGACGCATAATCAGATAACCCACATTCACCATATTACGCAATTCGCAGATTTCTCTGGACGCTACGCTACGTTTGAACAGGCTTTCAGTCTCTTCGTAGATAATATCGAGTCTGTCCCAGGCACGTTTCAGACGGAGGTCGCTGCGGACAATACCTACATACGTACTCATAATCTGGTTCACTTCTTTCATGCTTTGCGTAATGAGCACCATTTCTTCCGGCGAACGGGTTCCTTCATCGTTCCATTCGGGAATATCTTCATTATAAGAATATTGATCGACCACTTGTAGACTGTGTTTGGCGGCAGCGTCGGCATATACGACTGCTTCTATCAGTGAGTTGGAAGCCAGGCGGTTGCCCCCATGCAATCCTGTGCAGGAACATTCTCCCACGGCATAAAGACGTTCGATGGAAGATTGTCCGTCCAGGTCGACAAGGATACCTCCGCAGAGATAATGGGCGGCCGGGGCTACCGGGATATAATCTTTCGTGATGTCGATGCCCAGGCTAAGACATTTCTCGTAGATATTGGGGAAGTGTTTCTTTGTTTCTTCGGGATCTTTGTGGGTGACGTCCAGATATACATGGTCGTCTCCACGGTTCTTCATCTCGTTGTCGATGGCGCGTGCCACGATGTCACGGGGAGCGAGCGAAAGACGGGGATCATATTTCTGCATGAACTCTTTGCCGTCCATTGTACGCAGTACACCTCCGTAACCACGCATTGCTTCCGTTATCAGGAAAGAAGGGCGGTCTCCCGGATGATACAGGGCGGTAGGGTGGAATTGTACAAACTCCATATCCTTCACCGTACCTTTGGCACGGTAAACCATGGCGATACCGTCTCCGGTAGCGACTAGCGGGTTAGTGGTTGTTTTATAAACGGCTCCTACTCCACCGGTAGCCATCAGCGTCACTTTAGCAAGATAGGTATCTACTTTTCCCGTTTTCGGATCGAGGATATAAGCACCATAACATTTGATGTCCGGTGTCTGGCGGGTTACAGTCACTCCCAGGTGATGCTGTGTCAAGATTTCAATGGCAAACTGGTTTTCGATGACCGTGATATTCGGATGGCGTTGTACGGCTTTAATCAGGCTGTCTTGAATTTCTGCTCCTGTATTGTCTTTATGGTGAAGAATACGGAACTCCGAGTGTCCGCCTTCGCGGTGCAAGTCAAATTCGCCTTTCTCGTTTTTGTCAAAATCCACTCCCCACTTAATCAGTTCTTCAATTTGTGCGGGAGCTTCGCGCACTACCTTTTCTACTGCGGCACGGTTACTGATCCAATCGCCGGCAATCATTGTGTCTTCAATGTGCTTGTCGAAATTATCCACCAGAAGGTTGGTGACGGAGGCTACACCTCCCTGGGCGAAGTACGTATTGGCTTCTTCCAGCCCACTTTTACAGATAAGAGCAACTTTACCTTTGTGCGCCACTTTCAGCGCAAAACTCATACCGGCAATTCCGGAACCGATAACGAGGAAATCGAATTTTCTTACCATAATCTTGTTATTTCTCACCGCAAAGCTACAAAATAAGTTACTTCGTTGTACTTTTCGTTGTCACTAATTCATAAAATTGCTACCTTGCAGGCAAAAATCTGACAAAATGAATCGAATTTTTCATGCCCGCATCGCCTGGTACCAATATTTCCTGTTGGTGGTGCTTACTGTGAATGCCGTCGGCGCATTGTGGTGTAAGTATATCTTAGTGGCGGTACTGTTTATGTTGATGCTGATTGTAGTGATCGAACAAATTATACACACTACTTATACATTGACAACAAACGGTGATCTGGAAGTCTCACGTGGTCGTTTTATTCGCAAGAAGATCATCCCGCTTTCCGAAATTACCGCAGTCAGGAAATACCATTCCATGAAATTCGGCCGCTTCTCGGTGACGGATTATATCTTGATAGAATACGGAAAAGGGAAGTTTGTTTCGGTGATGCCTGTCAAGGAACAGGAATTTGCAGAACTACTCGAAAAGAGAATGTTTGAAAAGAAGATAAAAGAGTAACTGATTATATACTATGAAATATCAAGTGATTATCATCGGTGGCGGTCCTGCGGGATATACGGCTGCCGAAGCTGCCGGTAAAGGCGGTTTGAGCGTATTGCTTATCGAAAAGAATAGTCTGGGTGGCGTCTGTCTGAACGAAGGCTGTATTCCTACGAAAACATTGTTGTATTCGGCAAAGACTTATGACAGTGCAAAACATGCATCGAAGTATGCAGTCAATATCCCGGAAGTCTCTTTCGATTTGCCTAAGATAATAGCGCGTAAAAGTAAGGTAGTGCGTAAACTGGTGCTGGGAGTGAAAGCGAAGCTGACTGCCAACAATGTTACAATCGTATCGGGAGAAGCGCAGATCATTGATAAAAATACGGTTCGCTGCGGGGAGGAAATTTACGAAGGGGAGAACCTGATACTTTGTACAGGCTCGGAAACTTTCATTCCCCCTATTCCGGGAGTGGACGCGGTGAACTACTGGACGCACAGGGATGCTTTGGACAGTAAAGAATTGCCGGCTTCTTTGGCTATTGTTGGTGGCGGGGTAATCGGTATGGAGTTTGCGTCGTTCTTCAATAGTTTGGGAGTACAGGTGACGGTGGTTGAGATGATGGACGAAATCCTGGGTGGAATGGATAAGGAGCTTTCCGCTTTGCTCCGTGCAGAATATACAAAACGAGGTATTAAATTCCTGCTTAGTACGAGAGTGGTCGGCTTGTCGCAAACGGAAGAAGGAGCTGTTGTTTCTTATGAGAACGCAGAGGGAAACGGCAGTGTCATTGCAGAAAAGCTGTTGATGAGCGTCGGTCGCCGTCCTGTGACGAAAGGTTTCGGGCTCGAAAACCTGAATTTGGAGCAGACAGAGCGTGGCGCTATCAGAGTTGACGAAAAGATGCAGACTTCTGTGCCGGGCGTGTATGTTTGTGGTGACCTGACAGGATTCTCTTTGCTCGCTCATACGGCTGTTCGTGAAGCGGAAGTTGCCGTACATTCCATCTTGGGAAAGGAAGATGCCATGAGTTATCGGGCTATTCCGGGCGTAGTCTATACCAATCCGGAGATTGCCGGAGTGGGTGAAACGGAGGAATCGGCCTCAACGAAAGGAATCAATTATCAGGTTATCAAACTTCCGATGGCTTACTCCGGTCGTTTTGTGGCGGAGAATGAGGGCGTGAACGGAGTCTGCAAAGTATTGTTGGATGAACAGCAGCGGGTGATTGGCGCTCATGTGTTGGGAAATCCGGCTTCGGAGATTATCACTCTTGCGGGCACTGCCATTGAGCTCGGATTGACGGCAGCGCAATGGAAAAAGATTGTTTTCCCGCATCCTACGGTAGGAGAAATCTTCCGGGAAGCTCTATAAACGGATTCCGATATCTGACATCGTTCATTGATGAAGATACCTATCTGATTCATTGATGAGGGGGTATCTCACTGATAAATCGAATATATGATGAGAAAATATATAATCACTCCGGCCTTATTGGCAATAGTTTGTATGGTGATGTGTCATTGTACATTCAATCGTAAAGCGTCAGTTGCCGCAAATGAATATTTGATTCAGGGCGAATTGGCCAATCTTCCCGACAGCATTGTGATCGGCCTGTATGAGGAAGACGGAAGTATTCTCAACTGTGTATGGAGAGATACGCTTATGAATGGACAGTTCTCTTTCCGCGACACGGTTTCTACCACACGGAAAATGCTGATTATGTCTGATAATCGGGGCTTCCCGGGTACATGGCTGGAAGTGTGGATCGCACCGGGAGAATACATCGAAATCAAGGGGCAGGACAAACTGGTGAAAACATGGGAAGTAGTAAGCGATGTGCCGGAACAGCAGGAAGAAAACCGCTTTACGGCTTGCGCGATGGCCCAACAGAAAGAACTGATGCAATACATGGCAGCAGAATATGACTGGCAACGGATGATGTTCATAGACCATCCGGGCGACCGGGAGTTTGAAAGCCAGGCCTGGGCCAAAATAGATTCTATCCGGAAACTGTCAATGCCGTTGCAGCAGGAAATCTGGAAAAAGGAAATGGAATACATGGAAGAAGCGCCCGTCTCTCCGGTGTGGATGGACAGATTATTGTTATTTGCTTCCATGATGAAATATGAAACCATCATACCTTATAAAGAAGAGGTAAAAAAACTCTATGCCCGAATGTCCGAAGCCGATAAACAAACAGATGACGGACAGGAGATTACAACCTATGTTTATCCTCCCACTACAGTAGGGATTGGAGATATGATGGTGGATGGAGACCTATATGATGCGAATGATTCTCTCCGTCATATTTCCGAGTTCAAAGGAAAATTCATCTTACTCGATTTCTGGAGTAGCGGGTGTGGTCCTTGCGTGGAGTCGATACCCGAAATGGAGAAGGTGATGGATCTGTACAAGGATAAAATGACTGTGATTAGTATTAGTGAGGACCCGAAGGCACGTTGGAAAGAGTATATCAAGACGAAAGGAATGGGCGGTAACCAGTGGAACGAACTTCGTAAAGGACGTACCGGTCTTGCCCTAAATTATCAGGTACGGGGAATCCCTCATTATGTATTGATTGCCCCTGATGGAAAAATCCAGGATGTATGGTCCGGCTATGGCGCCGGTTCGCTTCTTGGACAGGTAGAGAAAAACTTGAAATAGATAGAGGTAAGATACGATCATTTGTTGATGTCATAAACAGTGTTATATGAAAAAAAGTCTTTTGTTAGTCGCCCTTTCAGTTTGTTTGTTGCCACTTTGGGGACAACAGAATTTCTCCCGGATAGATTCGCTTATCAAGAAGATGCTCCCCGAAGCATCCGAAGTCGGCATATCCGTCTACGATCTGACGGCTAAGAAATCACTTTATAACTATCGTGCGGAGAAACTTTCACGTCCTGCCTCTACCATGAAGCTGTTGACGGCTATTACCGCACTTTCCCGCCCCGAAGCCAACGAGCCTTTCCGCACCGAAGTATGGCACGATGGCGTGATAGAGCATGATACCTTGCAAGGCAACCTGTATGTGGTAGGCGGATTCGATCCGGAATTTGACAGCCAGTCGATGGATTCATTGATAGAAGAGGTAATCACTTTCCCTTTTTCGGTTATTAACGGGCAGGTCTATGGTGACGTTTCAATGAAAGACTCCCTTTATTGGGGCAGCGGATGGGCGTGGGACGATACACCTGCGGGTTATCAGCCTTATCTCTCTCCGCTGATGTTCTGCAAGGGGACTGTACAGGTTTCCGTAGTTCCATCCACGGTGCAGGGCGATACGGCAAGTGTTTCCTGCCAGCCTCTGTCTTCTTATTATACAGTGACGAATCAGACGAAAACACGTACCTCTTCTGCCGGGAAATTCTCTTTCACAAGAGACTGGCTGACGAATGGAAACAACCTCCTTATTTCGGGTAATGTCACTTCGATTCGAAAAGATGATGTCAACATCTATGATTCTCCCCGTTTCTTTATGCACACTTTCCTGGAACGCCTTCGTGGGAAAGGAATCACGACTCCCCAGTCGTATGGCTTTGCCGAATTACCTCGCGACAGTGTGAGAGTAGAGCGTATGGCTTGCTGGAACACTTCTGTGCAGAAAGTGCTGAACCAACTGATGAAAGAGAGTGATAACCTCAATGCGGAAGCATTTCTTTGTCGCCTGGGAGCGCAGGCTACGGGAAAGAAGCAAGTAGCTGCCGAAGATGGTATTGTCGAAATAATGAAGCTGATCCGCCGCCTGGGGCATGACCCGAAAGATTATAAGATTGCCGACGGTTGCGGACTGTCCAATTATAATTACCTCTCTCCTGCCCTGCTGGTGGACTTTCTAAAATATGCGTACTCGCAAACAGAAGTGTTTCAGATGTTGTATAAATCACTTCCCGTTGGTGGGGTGGACGGAACTTTGAAATTCCGGATGAAAGGTACTCCTGCTTTTCGGAATGTTCATGCCAAAACAGGCTCGTTTACGGCAATAAATGCGCTTGCAGGCTATCTGAAGATGAAGAACGGACATGAAGTGGCATTTGCCATTATGAACCAGAATGTACTTTCGGCGGCTAAAGCGAGAGCATTTCAGGATAAGGTGTGTGAGGTGATTATTGGGAAATAGGCTGATATGAATACATTAGCCCGTACAACCAAAGTGGAATTCCGTTGTTGAATCCGATTTCTATGTTGTCAAGGAGCAGGTACTATTCTCCATGGAGGGCTCTTTATTGATTCTTCTACAAAAAGACAATTGTATTCTCTAATAAGCAAAAATCGTAGGATTTTGTTTACCAGAGAATACAATTATACTTGTTTTGAATCGAATACTGTAAATTCTATACTCTATATTATATTTACTTTGAGTATTCAGCCCAATTAGTATTCTTCATATCGCCACTCTTAGCCAACTCTGCGTGCATACCAAGTGCAGCCTGAATAGCGTGTGGAGTCTGTGCCCGGTTACCGGCCAGTTTGAGGTAATCCCAAAGAAGCTGTTTGTAGTCAGGATGTGCACAGTTTTCGATGATGGCTTGTGCGCGTTCTTTCGGGCTCTTGCCACGAAGATCGGCAACACCTTGCTCGGTGATAACGATGTTGACATCGTGCTCCGTGTGGTCGTGGTGGGATACCATCGGTACGATCGCGCTGATCTTCCCTTCTTTGGCCACAGACGGACAAGTGAAGATAGAGATGTAAGCGTTGCGGGTAAAGTCTCCCGAACCACCGATACCGTTCATCATTTTTGTTCCGCCGATATGGGTAGAATTTACGTTGCCGTACAGGTCAACTTCGATGGCTGTATTGATAGAAATGATACCGAGGCGGCGTACTATTTCCGGGCTGTTTGAGATTTCCGACGGACGGAGAACCAGTTTGTCGCGGAAGAAATCCATATCGTTGTAGATGCCTTCCAGACAGTCATTTGTAACAGTCAGTGAACAGGCGCTACCGAATTTGATGCGTCCTTCGCGAATCAATCCGATCACGGAATTCTGGATTACCTCTGTGTACATTTCGAATGCAGGAATCGTTTTATCACGTCCCAATGCACCGAGTACGGCGTTGGCGATGTTTCCTACACCTGATTGCAAAGGCAAGAAACTGGACGGGATAATACCGCGTTTCATGTCGGCTGCAAGGAAGTCGGCAACATTCTGGCCGATTTTGTCGGTCAACGGATCAGCGGCAGCGAAAGAACGCGCTTCGTCCGGCCAGTTGGTTTCCACTACGCCTATAATTTTTTTCGGGTCTACCTGAACGTAAGGCAGTCCGATACGGTCACTCGGTTTATAGATCGGTATTTCGCGGCGGTAAGGCGGGTCGAGCGGTTCGTATACGTCGTGCATACCCATACCGGATTTGCTGTGTGCGCTATTCAACTCCACGATGATCTGGTCGGCAAGACGGCAGATGGTCGGGGCGATGCCGCCGGCGGCAGTCAGATAAATTTTTCCGTCCGGAGTTACTTCGCAGGCTTCGATGATGGCTACGTTCACTTTGCCCATGAACCCGTAGCGCACTTCCTGTGCCATTTGTGAGAGGTGTATGTCGTTGTAGGCAATCTCTCCGTTGTTCACAGCTTTGCGGAAGTCGGCGTTGGTAGTATAAGGAGCGCGGTAGCGGATGGCTTTGGCACGTGACAGTACGCCGTCACAGGATTCCCCTGTCGATGCGCCTGTGAAAATTCCTACTTGAAACGGGTTTCCTTTCGCATGTTCTGCTTCAGCAATTTTTGCGAGTTCGGCTGTTACAGCCTTGGCCGTTCCGGCGGGAGTAAATCCGCTTAGGCCGATGTTGTAGCCATGTTTGATTAGGCTTGCAGCTTCCGCTGCCGAAATACGATTGAGTGACATAAATAGTAAATTTCGTGTTAAATACAGTTGATATTTTTATTGATAATTAATTCTCTGTTTGTACGGCCTTGTACCAATGCTTGGCAATGACTCGTCACATAATGATTCGAAACTCAATGAGTTTACGGGCTCTCTCAATACTTCCGTTGAAGTATCTCTCCCCAGATAATAGCGCGGCGGGCTTCTTCTGCGGAGTGAATCGTGAAATCATGTTCGTTATCAGTTGATTCGGTGTGAGAGTTATAATGAGAACCTTGTTGGGAATTTCGTTTATCTTGCGCGGCACTGTTTGCCAGGGATGCGGAAACGGATATTTCTTCTTTTTTTCTTTTCTGCTGCGTTGCTGGTTTCGCCGTCTGTTTGGGAGACTGTTGCGGTGGCGTCTGTTTCAGGGGTTTAGGCTGGAATAATTCTTCCAGCGACTTGGGGCCACCCCATGCCTCGGACATAGGAACTGCATCCGGAGCTACTTCAACGGGGGATGGCATCGGGGAAACGGGGCGTTTATTCTTAGCTTTTTTCGATTTACTATTCTTATTCACCTCTTTGAATATTCCCACAAGAATGACACCTGCTATCAAGAGAAATTTCAAAAAATCTTCCATTGTGTTTCACTGCTAATTAGTTATCTGCCAAAGTTACGTATTTTATCTGGTTCAGGCTAACATTTTATTATGAAAAAAGGGCAGCTTCACAGCTCCCCTTAATTTTTTTAACCTAAACCTTAACTATGAAAAAATCTAATGTTTCTTTCATTGCACAAATGTGAAAAATAAATTTAAATTTGCCAAGCATATCGCCTAAAAATGTTTATTCTCTTAACATAAATTACAAATTTGCTTGCCAAATCATAAGTTTTTGCGTTATTTTGATATCAATTCACTACTTATTGAAAGCGAAGCCGTATCTTTGCATCCGAATTTTTAAACTAAGATTTGAGTATGAACGAATTAACGGGAGCGGACTTTAAATCCGCAACTGAAATGAAGGATGACAACAAAAAGTTGTTTATCGAAACCTATGGCTGCCAGATGAACGTAGCCGACAGTGAGGTGATTGCCTCGGTGATGCAAATGGCGGGTTATTCCGTAGCCGAAACGCTGGAGGAAGCCGATGCCGTGTTTATGAATACCTGTTCCATCCGCGACAATGCGGAGCAGAAGATTCTGAATCGCCTGGAGTTTTTCCACTCGCTGAAGAAAAAGAAAAAGCATCTGATTGTAGGTGTACTGGGCTGTATGGCCGAACGGGTAAAGGATGATCTGATAACGAATCATCATGTAGACCTCGTTGTGGGGCCGGATGCTTACCTGACGTTGCCCGACCTGATTGCGGCCGTAGAAACCGGTGAAAAAGCAATCAATGTGGAACTATCTACTACCGAGACTTATCGGGATGTGATTCCGTCGCGTATCTGCGGCAATCATATTTCGGGTTTTGTATCCATCATGCGTGGCTGCAATAACTTCTGCACCTATTGTATCGTGCCCTATACTCGTGGACGCGAGCGCAGCCGTGACGTAGAAAGCATCCTGAATGAAGTAGCAGACCTCGTGGCGAAAGGCTATAAGGAAGTCACCCTGTTGGGGCAGAACGTCAACTCTTACCGTTTTGAAAGACCGACAGGCGAAGTGGTTACTTTCCCGATGTTGCTCCGAACAGTGGCCGAGGCTGCTCCGGGAGTGCGTATTCGTTTCACGACTTCCCATCCGAAGGATATGAGTGATGAAACGCTGGAAGTGATTGCGCAAGTTCCGAATGTGTGTAAACATATCCATCTGCCTGTGCAGAGCGGCAGTTCGCGTATTCTGAAACTGATGAACCGTAAGTATACCCGTGAGTGGTATCTGGACCGGGTGGCAGCTATCAAACGTGTCATCCCCGATTGCGGACTGACTACCGATATTTTCTCCGGTTTTCATTCTGAAACGGAAGAGGATCATGCCTTGTCACTTTCGCTGATGGAAGAATGTGGATATGATGCTGCTTTCATGTTTAAATATTCCGAACGTCCGGGAACGTATGCGTCCAAGCATCTCGAAGATAATGTGCCCGAAGAGGTGAAAGTCCGTCGCCTGAACGAGATTATCGCTTTGCAGAACCGTCTGTCTGCCGAATCCAACCAGCGTTGCATCGGTAAAACGTATGAGGTGCTTGTGGAAGGTGTTTCCAAGCGTTCGCGCGACCAGCTGTTCGGTCGTACGGAGCAGAACCGTGTGGTGGTGTTCGACAGAGGTACGCACCGTGTCGGTGATTTCGTCAACGTGCGTGTCACGGAGGCCAGCTCGGCTACGCTGAAAGGGGAAGAGGTTGCTGCGGATTAGTTTGTTGCAGAATTTTAGGACCGAACAAGTGTTGCGTGGATTAGCATAGACTATTCCATTTAATATACTTCTCACTGTAGAGGATGCGAAGGGCACAGAGTTAGAGAAAAGCTCTGTGTCCTTCGTGTTTTCTGCACTCTCCATATTCTTCATATCTTGCGTGCTCTCTCTATGGTGAGACTTACATCATCATGTGCCTTCTGATGGAGAACTTCACAATCGCCATCGCATTGATGGACGCGAATGGAATATCCATCGGCTCATGATGAGTATTATAGCTCACGAGCTTGAGATACCCTTCTTTTTCCGAACGATTCACGTACTTCACCGCCAGATACTCGTCTCCGTCAATCATAAACGACACCAGGTATATTTCCCCGTAAATCACGTTGTCGAAACTGCTAATTTCCTTGTATCCGATAATATCTCCCGATTTCAGTATGGGATACATGCTGTCTCCGTTGACGTAGACCGCCCCGTCGCAGACGGAAATATTGGGAATCCATATCTTCCCCAGTGCATATTGCTGTTTGTTGGTGAATAATGTTTTCAGGTTCGCCGCCGCCGTAATATCGTATAATGTCACGCTACGGTCGTCTATTGGTTCGGGCGTTTTCGGATTGTGTATAATTTCGACTTCTCCCTGTACCAGCTCGCTTTGGCAAAATCTCGGCTGATGTTTCGGATTTCCTTTTCCCAATAATAGCCAGTTATAGTCCACCTTGTCTCCGAATTTGTCAAGCAGCAGACGGAAATCAATACTGTTTCGTGCTCCCCAATTGGTAACTGTTGCTCTCGAAACTTCCAGGTATTCAGCTAGTTCGCTGTCTCTCTTTAAGTTCAATGCCTGTTTGGCACGCTTGATGATACCTAATACATCCAAATTTGTATCCATTCTGTTTTTTTATTTAAAAGACTAATCTCGGATTTACAAATGACAGCTATAAAAATGGCTGCCTCAAAAATATGTTTACTATATGTTTATAATCAATGATTTGTGAAATAGTTGAGATTTAATATTGAAAATTGCTATTTTATTTATGAAAAATATTCTATCTTTGTCTCATTGATTAATAGAAAACGTTTCAAAAATATAAATTAAAAACGGATATGCCATGCAATACTTCAAGAAAAACACAAAAAACTTGAAATTTTCTCATCCGCCACCTGCGGAAAGCTTACTGATACCTGTTAACAGCTATTCTCTCAAGTGTTAATAGCTATTTCTCTAACCATTAATATCTGAAACGCCAGATGTTAATACCTGGCAATAGGATAACAAAAGGATAACATATTGTATACGAATACTCCGTATTTGAATGATTACAGACCTGACTGATAAAAACTAGCATTTATAATTTATAATTGGATAACAAAATGAAAAGCTCAAAAGTACAAACACTGTGCGTTTGCGGATGTTGCAAACGCTCTCTTCCGGCAAGTGCCTTTTATATCAATAAGAAAACCGGTCTTCCCGGCAACTACTGTAAGGAATGTCGTAAAACTGTCAGCCGGAACCACCGGAAGAACGAGAAACGCTCCCTGGCATGCAACAGGGAAAGCAGTTATCCGGTAATTACCTCTACAGAAGATCCCACGTTGCGGCGGGAACTTATTCTGCATGCCCTTGAAACCGTAGCTGCCAGCATTGAACGGAAAAGGCGGAAAGTCCGTGAATCGGAATTTGAATCCGAATCAGGTTCTGAATTCCAATCCGAATCAGTCTTTGAATTGGAATTAGAATCAAAATCAGGATCAAAATTAGAATTGGCAGACTGATTTATAAAAACAATTTATATCATGGGACGAATAAAACAAGGGCTTGACTATTTCCCTTTGAATACCGATTTTATGCACGACCGTGTCGTACGCCGTGTGATGAAGCGTGAAGGCGATTCCGCCTTCACGATCCTGCTCTATACCCTGTCTTATCTATATTCGGGCGAGGGTTATTATATTCATGTCGATGATGACTTCTATGACGAACTCTCCGACCAGCTCTTCAGCACGGATAACGATAGTGTCCGCCGGGTGCTTCGTCTATTTGTGGAGTACGGTTTCTTCGATTCCTCTCTCTACGAACGTTACGGCATCCTGACTTCCGCCGACATTCAGCGGCAGTTCCTTTTTATCACTAAACGCCGCAGCCGCCGTCATATTTCTCCGGACTACTGTCTGCTGCCGGATGAGGAAACCGTACACTCCATCCTTCCGGATGCTGTTGCAGAAACCCCGGATATTGTAACGCAAACCCTCGATACTGTAACAGAATCCCCGGATACTGCAACAAAAAGCAGTCTCATAAAAAGAAAAGAAAAAGAAAGGAAAGAAAATATCCTCCCTAACCCTCCTTTGCCCAAAGGAGGGGATGAGGAAGAAGAAGGAGGAGATTTTTCTAACAGAAAACCGGCAAAGAAGAAACGTGAACTGACACAGTCGGATATTGACCGGATGCAAGCTCCTGCTGACGGACACCCGCGCAACCTTTCCGGACTGTTGGATAACCTTCGCCTTTATCATATTCCTCCCTCCGAACAGTATGCAATCGTACTGAAAAGTAATTACGGAGAAATCGGTGGTAAGGTTTGGAAGGGTTTCGGTGTCATTCGGGCAAGTGCCGGAAAGATCAAACTGCCCGGTCATTATTTGTTGAGTGTCCTGAATAACTGAATTAATGAGGAATATGATGCTATTATGTTGTGTAATGTATTGTAAATTAGTGGTATAGTAACAATTTTTCATATTAACGAATTTATTAACGCACACTTTTAAAATCTCTTGCACAGACAGAAATAAGGTCTTATATTTGCATTGTCGATAAGCTTAAAGACACAGACAAACTAGAATTATTAACGACTAAAAACTATTACAATTATGCCAGTATTGTACAAACCCTTCCAGTCAACTCTGGAAGACAAAAAAAGCGGTAAAAAACTCTTCTATCCCCGAGTTGTACGTTCGGGAAACGTGGATTCCGCACAACTTTCGAAAGAAATAGCAGCCTACTCTTCCCTCTCTCCGGGTGACGTAAAAAACACACTCGACAACCTGGTGACGGTGATGGGGCAACACTTGCAATCTTCGGAAAGCGTAAGCGTGGACGGTCTTGGTACCTTCCGTATGGTGATGGTGGCTCGTGGCAAAGGTGTGGAAACTTCTGACGAAGTGTCGGCTGCACAGGCTACGCTTACCGTCCGCTTCCAACCGACAACGACTAAGAATCATGACCGCACTACCGCTACCCGTTCGATGGTGACCGGTGCGAAGTGTGCCCGTTATGATAAACTTGTTTCCGATGCAGGTAGTGCAGGAGGTGGCAACTCCGGTGGAAGCGACAGGCCCGGTGGAGGCGGTAATGAAGGAGGCGGAGAAGCGCCCGATCCGGCTGCATAAATGACGTCACGGCAGTGAGTAGTACACAAAATGTAAACGACAAATTTCGTAGGCTTAACTAAACATTTGACTTTTAACTAAACTAGAAATCATCCACTAACATGAGGATTATCAACTTGATTGTGGTGCATTGCAGCGCCACGAGGGAGGATTGTACACTTTCTCCGGAAGATTTGGACTGGTTACACCGGCGGCGTGGATTCAACGGAACAGGCTATCACTACTACATCCGCAAGGATGGAACAGTGCACCTCACCCGTCCGCTTGAACGTATCGGCGCACATGCAAAAGGTTTCAACGCTCATTCAATAGGTATCTGCTATGAAGGTGGTCTGGACTGCCGGGGACGCCCGGCAGATACCCGGACTCCGGCACAACGGGCTACGCTCCGGCAACTCGTTGGGCAACTACAGGAGAAATTCCCTGGCTGCCGGGTATGCGGACACCGGGATCTTTCACCGGACTTGAACGGAAACGGTGAGATAGAACCGGAAGAATGGATTAAACAGTGCCCGTGCTTTGAGGTGGCAAAGGAATTCAATGAGCTCGGAGCATTTGCCGATAGAACTGATGAGACTGGAAGTACGGAGAAACACAGAGTAACACAACACATTAAAGAACAGAAAGGAGGTAAATGATGGCAATGAAGAAATCAGTATGGGATATGATCCTGAAGGTGGTTATCGCAGTGGCTTCGGCTTTGGCAGGCGTTTTGGGCGCTAATGCGATGAATTTGTAAAGCAGAAAATTAAGTAGTAGTCCTTCCATAGATCATGATTGTGTGAAATGGAAGGACTCTGCTAATTCATTTTGTATTGACTAAACTATTTTATTGATAAATAATAGAAAAAACGAGTTATGAATAATCTATATACGAATAAAAAAATAATACTAAAGAGGCTGTTTCTTATATTATCAGCCTTTTTCGCGGTTTTATCTGCTAAGGGGCAGAGTGAAGATGGAATAAAGCTGGATGTTCCACGACTTGTACCACTTTCCCCAACGGCTACGGCTATGGTGAAATATCAGTCTTATCCTATAGATCATTGCACAGGAGTGCCTGACATAACAATTCCCTTGTATGATATAGTTGCAGGGGAGGTTACCATACCTGTTACTTTGTCTTATCATGCTTCGGGGCTTAAGCCCAAAGAAGGAAGCGGATATGCGGGAGCAGGATGGACATTGAATCTCGAACCGTCTATAGCCCGCCAGGTGATCGGGGTAGCAGACAATGACTATTATGGATGGTTTGATCGATATTTTTCTCAAAATACAGTCCCCGGTGATGAAAGAGACCGATTGATTTATTATGGGGAGATGGTAGATAATAAACGGGATACGCGTCCGGATAAGTTCACTTATAAGTTGCCGGGTGGCGGTGGAAGCGGATATTTTTCAGACAGGTCTTCCCCTCTTATTACTGTGCCTCATAACAGCGATGTGGTAAGGTATGCTGAAAGTGATATGAATATAACAGATGGAAATGGAGTCAAATATCTGTTCAATGGCGTACACGAGACGATGAATGATATTATTACCCGCTGGATGTGTACCTCTATTTGTTCAGCCCGTTATCCACATCCTACATTGGTTAGTTTTCAGTATCAAACCCTTCAGAATCAATGGGAACCTAGTGCTTATTATAATTTGAATGACAGGCTGGTCTTTGATGAAAGGGATAAAGACGGGAGTCCCAAATTGTATCTGATGGAACAAAAAAGCGGTGGCAATAACTATTATCAAATTACGGCAGGCAGATCGTCAGGTTCTTCCTCCTTGCCCAATGCCAATAAAGAGAGCGTTTCGAGCTATGTAGCGAATATGAGTTACCCGTCAGGTAGTTACTGTGCGGAGGGTAGGATGAGTACTACCCGATTGGCACAGGTGAATTTTATGGGAAACAGATTGTCTGTCAGTTATAAAGCAGTAGGTGAAGTGCCTAACAATACAAGTGTATTAGATAAAATGCAAGTGACGGATGAGAATGGAGAACTGGTGCGTACCATTAACTTTTATGTAACTCCCTATAATGGAAAAACCTCTTTGACTAAACTTGATTCTGTACGTATCTCCGCTCCCGGTGTAGAATCGCAAACTTATTCATTCAGGTATGTGGGTGTAAACAGCGTTCCTTCCATCTATACGAAGGCTGTAGATCATTGGGGATTTATGAACGGTTCGGAAGCGAGTGCTAATGGTAGTAAGTTGACAGTGCCGAACTTTTCGAAAAGAATACCTTTACCGGATACCAATAACACGGGAAGAAAAGACACTGTATTATTTGAGAATGCAGTCGGAATAGACCGTGAAGCGTCTGGTAACATTGTGGGTATTCTTGACCGGATAACAGATCCGCAAGGTATTGAAACCTCTTTCTCTTACGAAGGCAATTACGGCGCGTTTCGTGACAATAGCCAACAGCCGGAGTATCGAGACTACCTCTATCCGGTTGGCGGATTGCGGGTGAAGAGTATAGAAACCTATGATCCGAAGACAAGGAAAAGGCTCTGTAAGAATTATAGATATGGCCTGACGGTTATCAATAATGAGAAGTATGAATCCGTTTGGGGCGGCGGTGCTATTAAACACATAGTTACAGAGCGTGATTATTGTTCTACGGTAACGCAAGTAATGGACGACGGGCAAAGCCTTTGGAACGAATATTTGACAGTCTATCATTCGATGCCTGTCTCTAATATTACCTTTCGTAACGGAAGTCCGGTAATGTACAATATTGTCAGTGAAGAGATATTGGGAGGAGGCATTTCACAAAAGACCGTCTATTACTATGATGTGGATGCACATGCTTTTGAGGACGTTCTGCATTGGGAAAGTGGGGAGAATACATCCGCTTCTGTCCGGGAGTTTATGTTGAATCAACCGGAAAGCGTATTGAATCGACTTGGGCGGATGCTTCCCGGACATCCTTATGAACCTTCTGATGATTTTGTTACAGGCTATTTTGAGACCAATCAGAGAAATGGGGCTCTTATGGGTATAGACCGTTTCGACGGGCAAGAGCTAGTGTCATCTACCCGATACGAATATAAAAAAGTAATCGCGGGCCCGTATAATATTCCTGTGGATCTTCCTGTCCGGAAGCTGATAGTGGATGTTGATTTGTACATGAAAAAACCGAATAGCCTGCTTGGCAAGCCGGTATTTGTGGCTGACAATGACAATACCCATTCTGCTACGAATATGAGGACTACTTATTATTTGGATTGTGAAACGTATTGGGCACTTGATAAAGAAACGACACAATATTATTGCAAAGTGAACGGGAGACAACGGGTAATGTCGACGGAAAAGCAATATGCGTATGACGACCGCCATCTCTCCAATCCAGGTTCTTCGTTGAAGCCACGTAGGGTGGACTTTACAAACAGTGACGGCGTACAATTCTCGGATCATTATACTTATCTGGATGGTTATCCTGCCATACTCTCTTTGCATAAACACGTCGAAGACGAGCAATGCACGGAAAAGAGGATCTTGTTTAAGTCCGGCACCTGCCTCCCGGTGAGGGTGCAATTTAAAACTGACCGAATGGCGGACTTTCGTGATGAAGTCGTTTACCAATCGTATGACAGTAATAGTAATGTATGCGAAATTATGGCAAAAGACGATACGCCTGTTCTCTTCATTTGGGGATATCGCAACCGCTATCCTATAGCCAAGATAGAGAATGCTACCCGGCAGCAGGTGAGTGTGGCGCTTGGTTATGATGGAGACATCGAAGACGTTTTCGGTGATTGGGCCTCACTTGCCGTACCTACTGAAGAGATATGGGATAAGATAAACTCTCTTCGTGAGAGACTTCCCGGTAATACGCGGGTTACCACCTATGAATATGTCCCTTTGCAGGGAGTTGTTTCCATTACCGATCCCAATAATGTCATAACGAAATTTGAATATGATAATTATAGTCGGCTGACAGATAGTTATTATCTGGATGCGGACGCCCGTAAGGTAATGCTTCAACAGTATATTTATCATTTTGGTAAATGATAAGTAATTCAATGAATGGTTTAACTTGATAATGAAATTGATTTTTTATGAAAACTTATATATGTTTATTTTTCTTGTTATTCTGCTCTGTCTATTCGTGGGGACAGTCTTTGGAAGAACGAATGGCAACAGCTATTGACATTGGTACCTATTCGGAACCGTTTACTTATGAAGATACCCAAAGTACAGCTAATTTTAACTGTGGATTTATACCTCCGACCGATATGGATGATACGAGGGTGTTTATATCCAAGGATATTTTTTACAAACTAACAGTGACGCAGCCTATGAAGATTAGAGCCAGTGCAAAACCCAGTATCACTGATAGTGGTACTGTTTTCTTGCTCAATTCTTCGGGCATCCTCTTGAGTCGTACGATTTATGTGGAGGAAGCATGGGGAGATTATGGATATGGTTTGCTGCCTGGCGTGTACTATCTGGTTGCTAAACCTAACATCTATGAAGGGTATAAACCGGTGGATGCGGAAGATGTTACTATTTATGTAAAGACAACCCCTCGTGAATTGGGTGAAGATTTTTACAATCCGTTTGAGTTGGGGACATTTGGTGAGAATTTTGCATTGGCTGATTCTGCAAATACGATAGATTATCAATGTGATTATAATGCCAGTGATAACTATTGGGATAATTATTCTCGGCATGATGTAGTTTATCGCTTCACCCTGACAGAACCGATGGAGATTTGCCTGGATGATGATGGAACTGAATGTCCTTGGGAAGGGGATTCTTACAGTGTTCACCTTCTTTCAGCTTTGCATGATCCTGTTGTTCCCATCCGCACGCAAAAGCTTGGTACAGACTACGAGCTGAATGTGTATGATTTGGGAGCGGGCACCTATTATATTTATGTTTATGCTGACACGCCTATTTGGGCCGTGTATTATAGAATGAACTTGAGTGGGCGTACGTATGCTCCCGGAGTCAGTTTTTCTCGTCCTATTGATATAGGTAGCCGGGCGGACAGCTTTCAATATACAGATGTTCAGAACTCGGAACTCATGTCCGGCAATTTTCCGGAGAAAGCCGGCAATGAAGTTTTCTATCGGTTGGAGATTGAAAATCCGATGGAACTGACCGTTGATAATTGCGGTTCGGAAGTTGCGGACACCTATTTGAAAGTGTTTTCCCAAACGCAGAAGTTGCTGTATTTCAATGACGATTCGGATGGTGACGGAGCTTGTGCAAATGCCAAAAGTGCCCGTATTCATATACCCGTGTTGCTCCCGGGCGTCTACTATATTGTGACCGACGCGGAAAAGAACGGCAACATTTCCCTGTCCATAAACGGGCGACTTCTTGCACAAACGGGAGACACAAAAGCACTTGCTATCGACGCTGGAACATATAAGGCGGGACTCTTCTTTTCCGATACCCGAGATACCTCTGTAGACTATACGGATGCTTATCCGGCAAGACCTGCGAATGACGTTTTTTATAAGTTGGTATTGCAAAAGGAGATGGATGTGGTGTTTAGTCACTGTGGTTCGGAACTGGAAGATACTTATATGAGCATCTTGAATGGAGCCGGTGAGCTCCTTTACAGCAATGACGATTATGCGGGAGAAGGTCAGTGTGAGAATGAGAAACATGCCCGCATTGAGGTCAAGAAACTTCCTTCAGGCACCTATTATGTTGTTTCGGAAGGCAGTGTCGATAACGGACGGATCACGACGACGATAGAGGCACCGAACTTTAGTGATGCTTTGTGTACGACCGAGGGGCAGCCCTGTGTGATTACTCTGACTCCCACTGTCTCCACAGATGATCTCTCCCAATTGCACACCTGTGATTATCTTCGCGAGATACAGTATTTTGACCATTTCGGGAATCCTTCACTTCATATATCTCATGGCTTCACTCCTTATAAAACCGACCTGCTCACATTGCAGGAGTATGACGGAATCAACCGCGAATCTAAACTTTGGCTTCCGGTAGCAGAATCGACTGGTGGCGGTGCTTTTCTTCCATCCGCAGAAGTCAGTGAGGCCGTTTGTAAAGCAAGCTATTACGAGAAAGATAGCTCTCCCTTCAGCTATCCTGAATACGATAGTTCTTCATTGAACCGAATTGTCAAGAAGTATGGTCCCGGAGTTGCTTGGCAGAATCATCCGGTCAAAACAGACGTGTTGACCAATATAGAACGTAAAAACGCAGTTGATCGGGTAGACAGTTGCTTTATCGTGTGCCGTTATAGGATAAAGAATGACAGTTTGGTCTGTGCGGGTGAATATGATGCCGGAACATTGGAAGTGGTTCGTACGATAGACGAAGACAATCATGTGAGTTATGAATTTAAAGACAAGGCCGGTCGCATAGTTCTCGTTCGTCAGTCTGATGATAATCAAATATCTTATGATACGTACCATGTTTATGATAACTATGGCAACCTGTGTATGATGTTGCCTCCGATGGCAGCCGATTATTTTTTCGATGAAGGAGAATGGTCTGAAACGGCTCCCGTTCTTCAGCAATATGCCTATATTTATCATTACGATAAGTATAACCGCTGTATTTACAAGAAACTTCCAGGATGCGATCCTGTTTATACCGTTTATGACGCTGCCGATCATCCTGTCTTTACTCAAGACGGCGAACAGCGTGAGCGGAACGAGTGGAGTTTCAGTATTCCTGATGCTTTCGGTCGGACAGTATTGACCGGAGTTTGTGCGAATACGTTGGATTATGCTTCCAATCCTTTAGATACTATCGTCGTGTATGTCGATTGGGCAAATGAAGAGAACGGGTTGAAAGGCTATCAATTGAAAGGTGTAACCTTAAATTCTCCGAGCCTCCTTTCTGCCAACTATTACGACCATTATGAGTTTTTGGGCAAGAACGGCATTCCCAATGACATGACCACTGTTTACGTAGAGGAAACAGGCTATGGCAAGCGGAATGCAGGCGGTTGTAAAGGGCAGCTGACCGGGGTTTGGACATCGCTCCTCTCTGCCCGTCCGGGTACTTTTACGTATTCGGTAATGTATTATGACGACCGTTACCGGATAATCCAGCAAAGGGGTAATAATGAGTTGGGTGGTACGGAGATTGTCCATACAGCTTATAATTTCTCGGGAAATCCCTTGGAAGAAAAACGTATACATACATTTCCTGGTACTGGACCAACCGTAGAATTGCACCGGCATACGTATGACCATGCCAACCGTCTATTGAAGACTAGCTATCAGTTGAATGATAATACTCCTATTGTTTTAGTAGACAATGTGTATGATGAGATAGGTCGTTTGAAAACAGATAAACGTAATGGTGTATATGAGTTACGAACCGACTATGCATATAATCTTCGTTCGTGGATAAAAGGCATTAATGGTCCTTTGTTTAACCAAACGCTTAACTATCAGGAAACGCTAGAGGGGACTACTCCCTGTTATAATGGTAATATCAGCCGCATGTGTTGGCGTAGTGGCGAAAATGGTATGGCTACAGTTATTGATCCGCAAGAAAAGGGTTACAGTTTCACTTATGACGGTCTTTCCCGTTTGAAAGATGCTATTTATGGAGAAGGTACTAACTTAAAACAGAACCGTAACCGTTTCAACGAACAGATAACCGGCTATGACAAAATGGGTAATATCTTGGGGCTGCTTAGATACGGTCAAACGGGTACGGATTCTTATGGTTTGGTTGATAATCTGAATTTGATCTACCATGGCAATCAATTACAGTCGGTTTATGACAATGCCACCAACTCTGTATTTGGTAACGGTATGGAGTTTAAGGATAATGTCAATGAAACGGTAGAGTATGAATATGATAAAAATGGCAATCTGGCTAAAGATTTGAACAAAAAAATTTCTGAAATTCAATATAATATCTTAAATTTGCCTAGTCACATTAGCTTTGCTGATGGAAGTAGTATTGAATATGAATATGCTGCAGACGGCAGGAAAGTCCGTACCACGCATACTATAAACAATAACGTCACGTCCACCGTTTATTGTGGTAATGCGATCTATGAGAATGGCAGTTTGAAGATGCTCTTGAATGAGGCGGGATATTATAGTTTCCAAGATAATAAGTTTCATTTCTATCTGAAAGATCATCAAGGTAATGTAAGGGTTGTTACTGACGAGGCCGGTAATGTTGATGAAGTGAATGATTATTATCCTTTTGGTGGTTTAATGTCTAATGGATGTAATAACGTTCAGCCATATAAGTATAATGGTAAAGAGTTGGATCAGAAAGGTGGATTGGATTGGTATGATTATGGGGCAAGAATGTATGATGCAACATTGGGAAGATTTATGAAGACTGATAGATTTTTAGAAAAGTATGTTTCTCTATCTCCTTATCAATATGGAGCAAATAATCCAGTGAATAATATAGATATAAACGGAGATAGTATTTGGTATACTTTAAATGACAATATTGTGACTATGCATGTAACTGCCAAAATATTCAATAATTCAAGTGATAATATAAATATGAAGAGAGCTGCCAAAGATATAGTTTCTGATATAAAAAGTACTTATGAAGGAGAATTTGAATGGAGTGATGGCAAAACTTATAATTTAAAGGTTGATATGGATCTCAAAGTGGTAACTTCTATGAAGGATGTTGAAAGTGCAGACCATTTATTTGTATTGGCGGATAGTGATGGTGAAGGGGCTCGTGGAGTTACAAGTATGTCTGGTGGAAAAGTAATGACTTTGGCGTCAAGGGATTTTGCGAATAATAATTTATTGTCTAATAATCTGTCTCACAATAACACCTTTACTGCAACTCATGAATTTGGACATGCAGCCGGATTGCTACATTCAAAGAATCCATTTAATATAATGAAACAAGGAGGTGTTTTTCACAATAGTAATTCAACACAAAGAAAAGTTATGCTGCAACAACAATATAATATAAATAGAGGTAGTAATTCCTTGAATTATATGAATAGAAAAATACCTTATCCATATGTTCACTATGATAATAATATTGTTGATGTCTATAGTTTAGGTCTTAAATGGAGATGATATAAATGAATTTGAAAAATAGAAAAGTATTAATGGTAACAGTCGGGCTGATGTTATTATGTGTATGTATTGTTTGTTTTGCATCTAGATCTACATTGATCTTTGTAGGGAACTCGTATGAAAATAGCCAAGATATTAATACTATTATTTCATTGAATGATAAAATAATATATAGTGGTTTTATAAAGGCTTATGAACTTCCAAGATTGTTAGAAAAAAGAAATATGAAAATTGGCTTTTATAAAGTTTCTGCAAAGCTAAATAATGTATTGATAGAACAGCGATTTTTTTATTTTTTACAAAAAACTATTTGGATAGATTTTGATTGTGCAAACAGTAACTCTTTATTAATTTCGAAATATTACAGGCAAATTCCATTGTAATTTAGCACTATCTCCTACCCAGCGCAGAAATGCAGTTTATCTAAAAGATAATGGACTAAAGAAAGATAGAAAAGGAATGTTGTACGAATATACTAAAAATCAAAGTCGGGTAAAATCTATTCGAATATTGGGTAATACAGATTTAGTACGATATGTAAAATATTAATAATATACTTATGAAAAACTTGGTTTATGTTATCTTATTTATTTTATTGGGAGGATGTGTTTCCCCCTCTTTTTCGCCAGTGGAGATACATCAACGAGTGGCAGAACAAGTTAAAGTATTGATAGATAGTGGATATCTACAAACTCCATATATTGAAATAAATGAAGTATTATCAAATAATTCCAGCATTATTTATAGTATTAAAGGGGCGGATTCTCCAGGTTCGGATGGTGCAGAGTTACCTTCTAAAGTGATGACCTATAAAGGGAAATATCTTTGTTTTATAGAATTAGATGAGCAGGAAATGTCGCGAACTGAATTGTTTGAAAAAGGAATTGTGGCAGATTCTAATTTTCATGAGAATCTCCATTTGGACGATGGGTGGGTATTGGCTCTTCGAAAATATGAAAATGGGTCAACTTTGGTAAAAAAGGTATTATCATCGGCTTTTCTTTTTGAATATCCGCAACTTTGGTAGACCTTTCAATCAGATTATTAGAATAGGTGGTCGAAATATACAGTATACAGCTTTTAAACTTTCTGATGGAACATTTAATATAGGAAGAATACATGAAATTTTATAGAATACCGACTAAGCAAGAGGAACAACTTATTGAATTACTTGTTCATAAGTCATCTTTAGAAATGTCTGAAGATTGGAAGAATGGCTTATTAGTATGTCCAATGGATGATGGGGAAATGGGTAGTTTGTATTTGTTTCCACAGGGGAAAATAAATGAAAGTAGGAAATTGGGTAGACAAATTAGTGAATTTCAATTTACAGATATTGATGGAGTTGAGGTTATTGCATCCTTAAATGTGGATGTTGATGGAGTTCTATTTGAACTTGATATATGGAAAACTAATTTTGAAAAACTTGTAAAACTCCCTGATTTATAGCTCGATTACTACCTTGACATGTTATAGAAATATTCTTAAGTGTCAGGGTAGTTTTTTATATTATTGTTCGATAAAACAGAGTGTCTTACCCTGATATGGAATTAGAAAATATTCTGTGTCAGGGTATCTTTTTATAAATGCGGAAATGAAAGGTTGCTTTCTCAATATAATAGATTAAATTTGCCTAGCAACATGTCTACGCATACAGAATATGTACTTGATATTTCAGCTAGCCTAATTGTAGATACTGATGTCTTAATTGGTTTATCTATTAAAAGTCCTTAACGAAACCCCAATCCATCACTTTTTATTTGTTTCTTTGCACCAAATTCGGGTATAGTGTTGTCTTGTCATTCGAGGCAGCACTTAATTTTGCTTAGATAGTTAATGGAGAAACTCAGTATAAATGCTTGTCCGGTGTGTGGCGGTGCGCACTTGAAACGCGTCATGACTTGTACGGATTTTTATGCTTCGGGCGAACAGTTTGAACTGTATTCGTGTGAGGACTGTGGATTTACATTCACACAAGGAGTCCCCGTGGAAGCAGAGATAGGCAAGTATTATGAGACTCCCGACTATATCTCTCACACTGATACGCGCAAAGGCGCGATGAATAATATCTACCATTATGTACGTTCCTATATGCTGGGCCGCAAAGCGCGCCTGGTAGCTAAGGAAGCGCATCGTAAAACAGGGCGTTTGCTCGATATAGGTACGGGAACCGGTTACTTTTCTGATGCGATGGTTCGCCGGGGATGGAAAGTGGAGGCGGTGGAGAAAAGTCCGCAGGCACGTGAGTTTGCGAAGTTGCATTTCGATCTGGACGTAAAGCCCGAATCGGCTTTGAAAGAGTTTGCTCCCGGCAGCTTTGATGTTATCACTCTTTGGCATGTGATGGAACATTTGGAACACCTTGATGAGGTGTGGCAGCGACTTCATGAGTTGCTGACAGAAAAAGGAGTATTGATTGTAGCTGTACCCAACTGCTCTTCTTATGATGCTCAACGTTATGGCGAGTATTGGGCGGCATACGACGTTCCCCGTCATCTCTGGCATTTTACTCCGGGCACTATACAACAATTGGCTTCCCGTCATGGCTTTATTATGGCGGCGCGTCATCCGATGCCGTTCGATGCATTCTACGTATCCATGTTGAGCGAGAAACATCGTGGCAGTTCATGCAGTTTCCTGAAAGGGATGTTTGCCGGGACGTTGGCCTGGTTCAATGCTTTGGGACGGAAAGAACGCAGTAGTTCAATGATTTATGTATTCCGAAAAAAAAGATAACGCATGGGAAATCAAAACAAATATAAGTCAGGTTCGATTTTCGACATGCAGTTCATCACGTCGAGTATCAGTACGACATTAGTGTTGCTGTTGCTGGGACTGGTTGTCTTCTTCGTATTGACAGCACACAATCTTTCCGTATATGTCCGCGAGAATATCAGTTTCTCCGTTCTTATCAGTGACGACATGAAAGAAGCGGATATACTGAAACTTCAGAAGAAGCTGAATCAGGAACCTTTCGTGAAACAATCCGAATATATCTCTAAAAAACAAGCACTGAAAGAACAGACGGAAGCAATGGGAACCGATCCGGAAGAATTCTTGGGCTATAACCCTTTTACCGCTTCCATTGAAATCAAACTCCATTCCGACTATGCAAACTCCGACAGCATTGCGAAGATAGAGAAAATGATTAAAAAGAACACCAACATACAAGATGTGCTCTATCGAAAGGAGTTAATTGACGCCGTGAATGATAACATACGAAATATCAGTCTGGTACTGCTTGCCTTGGCGGTAGTGCTTACTTTTATCTCTTTTGCCCTGATAAACAATACCATAAGACTGGCTATTTACTCCAAACGCTTCCTCATTCACACCATGAAGTTGGTAGGAGCGAGTTGGGGATTCATCCGGGGGCCATTCCTTCGAAAGAATGTATGGAGCGGGATATTGGCAGCCATCGTTGCCGATTCCATATTGATGGGGACCGCTTATTGGGCCGTGACGTACGAACAGGAATTGCTTCAGGTCATCACGCCTGAAGTCATGTTGATAGTCTGTGCAAGCGTATTGGCGTTTGGAATTGTAATAACGTGGCTATGCGCCTATTTCTCCATGAATAAATACTTGAGAATGAAAGCAAACAGCCTGTACTATATTTAGCGGATGGCGAATGGCTGACGGCAAACCTGTGTTTGCGTGTGATTAGCATCCGTAACAACCGACTGATAGATTAAGGGAATGATTGAAATTAGTAATTTGTAATTAAATAAACTATGTCTGACAAGCAGAAATTTGCCTTTGATAAAGTGAACTTTATCTTGCTCGCGATAGGGATGGCGATTGTTATTATCGGCTTTCTATTGATGACGGGACCTACATCGTCCGAAACCTCTTTTGAACCCGATATTTTCAGTGTACGCAGAATCAAGGTAGCGCCAGTCGTTTGCCTGTTTGGCTTCTTGTCTATGATTTACGCTGTATTACGCAAACCTAAAACACAAAAAACAGAAGAATAAAGATGGGGGATTTAACAACATTTGAGACGATTATTATTGCTATTGTAGAAGGGTTGACAGAGTTTCTACCGGTTTCTTCTACAGGACACATGATTATTACACAAAACATATTAGGAGTAGAAAGTACAGAATTTGTAAAAGCATTTACTGTAATTATTCAGTTTGGCGCGATTCTTTCAGTGGTTTGTCTTTATTGGAAGCGTTTTTTCCGGTTGAACCATACGCCGGCTCCTGCGGGAGCTTCCGCTTTGAAGTGTTTTCTGCATAAATTTGATTTCTACTGGAAATTACTGGTAGCTTTTATTCCTGCCGCCATTTTGGGATTCCTGTTCAGCGATAAGATAGACGAGATGCTGGAGAGTGTAGCAATAGTGGCAGTGATGTTGGTGATCGGTGGTATATTCATGTTGTTCTGCGATAAGATCTTTTCGAAAGGAAGCGAAGATACGGTGCTGACTGAAAAAAAGGCATTCAATATCGGTTTGTTTCAGTGTATTGCTATGATACCGGGAGTATCCCGTTCGATGGCTACCATTGTCGGAGGTATGGCCCAGAAGCTGACTCGTAAGGATGCTGCCGAATTTTCATTCTTTCTTGCCGTGCCAACTATGTTTGCGGCAACCGGTTACAAGGTGTTGAAACTCTTCCTGGATGGTGGCACCGAGATTCTTGTCAACAACATGCCGGCACTTATTATCGGTAATGTGGTGGCTTTTGTCGTTGCTTTGCTGGCTATCAAGTTCTTTATTAGCTTTGTTACGAAATATGGCTTTAAGGCGTTTGGCTGGTATAGAATTATTGTTGGCGGAACCATTCTGGTAATGCTGCTGCTTGGATACAACTTAGAAATTGGCTGATGAATTTTAAAAAGGGAGAAGTACTGTTTTTCAATAAACCTTTCGGATGGACTTCATTTAAAGTAGTAGGGCACGCCCGCTATCATATTTGCCGTCGGATCGGAGTGAAAAAACTAAAAGTCGGGCATGCCGGAACACTGGACCCTCTTGCAACAGGGGTGATGATTGTATGTACAGGCAAGGCAACCAAACGAATAGAAGAGTTTCAATATCATACGAAGGAGTACGTAGCAACGTTGCGCTTGGGCGCTACTACCCCGTCATACGATTTGGAACATGAAATAGATGCCACCTACCCTACCGAGCATATCACAAGGGAACTGGTGGAAGAAGTGCTGACGCACTTTATCGGTGCCATCGATCAGGTCCCCCCTGCCTTCTCTGCCTGTATGGTAGACGGCAAGCGTGCTTACGAACTGGCCCGGAAAGGAGAGGAAGTCGAACTAAAAGCAAAACAGCTTGTTATCGACGAGATTGAATTGCTGGAATGTCGCCTGGATGATCCGGAACCGATGATTCAAATCCGTGTCGTATGCAGCAAAGGGACCTATATCCGTGCCCTGGCCCGCGACATCGGCGAAGCACTCCATAGCGGAGCTCACCTGACAGGATTGATCCGTACCCGTGTAGGTGATGTCCGGTTGGAAGACTGTCTGAACCCCGAACACTTTAAAGAGTGGATCGACGGGCAGGAAATAGAAAATGAGGAAGAAAATAATTAACGTAATAAGGAATAGATATGAAATTATCACAATTCAAATTTAAGTTACCCGAGGATAAGATCGCTCTACATCCTATGAAATATAGAGATGAGTCGCGTTTGATGGTATTGCATCGTAATACAGGTAAGATTGAGCACAAGATGTTCAAAGATGTATTGAACTACTTTGATGATAAGGATGTGTTTATATTCAACGATACGAAGGTGTTTCCTGCCCGTTTGTATGGTAACAAGGAAAAGACAGGTGCTCGTATCGAAGTATTCTTGTTGCGTGAGTTGAATGAAGAGCTTCGTTTGTGGGACGTATTGGTTGATCCGGCACGTAAGATCCGTATCGGTAACAAACTGTATTTCGGGCCGGACGATTCAATGGTGGCTGAAGTGATTGATAACACCACTTCTCGCGGACGTACGCTCCGTTTTCTTTACGACGGACCTCATGACGAGTTCAAAAAGGCACTGTATTCTCTGGGTGAAACTCCACTCCCCCACTCTATTATCAACCGTCCCGTAGAACCGGAAGATGCTGAACGCTTCCAGTCTATTTTTGCAAAGAACGAGGGTGCGGTGACTGCTCCGACTGCTAGTTTGCACTTCAGTCGTGAGTTGATGAAACGTCTGGAAATCAAAGGTGTGGACTTTGCATATATCACTTTGCACGCTGGTCTGGGTAACTTCCGCGACATCGACGTAGAGGACTTGACGAAGCATAAGATGGATTCGGAACAAATGTTTGTAAACGAAATGGCGGTGAAAACCGTGAATCGTGCCAAAGATAACGGTAGAAATGTATGTGCGGTAGGTACGACAGTGATGCGTGCTATTGAAAGCGCAGTCAGCACTGACGGACATCTCAAGGAATTTGAAGGATGGACGAACAAGTTTATCTTCCCTCCGTATGAATTTACCGTAGCCAATTCAATGATTTCCAATTTCCACATGCCACTTTCTACCTTGCTGATGATTGTAGCTGCTTTTGGTGGTTATGACCAGGTGATGGATGCTTATCATGTAGCATTGAAAGAAGGTTACCGTTTCGGCACGTATGGAGATGCAATGCTGATTTTGGACAAATAATGGCAAAAGTTTATCTGGGACTCGGCACTAATCTTGGGGATAAAGAACAAAATCTTCGGGATGCCGTGCAAAAAATAGAAGAGCAGGTAGGGAAAATTGTTTCCCTGTCTGCTTTTTACGTTACTGCTCCTTGGGGATTTTCTTCCGATAACAGTTTCCTGAATGCGGCGGCTTGTGTGGAGACAAAATTATCTCCATTGGAGGTATTGCAAGAGACGCAAATGATTGAAAAAGAATTGGGGCGTACCCAAAAGTCCGTTAACAGAATGTATAGCGACCGCCTGATTGATATTGACCTGTTACTTTATGAGGATTTAGTGCTTTCTGTGATTTCTGCTTCCGGAGTAGAGTTAACCCTCCCCCATCCGTTGATGGCAGAACGCGACTTCGTTATGAAACCACTAGCGGAAATTGCTCCCGGATTAGTTCATCCGGTACTCGGAAAAACGATGAAAGAGCTTACTTCTTCTTTTTCTCCGCAATAAACACCGGCAAATAGGCGATACATCCTATTAGTACTGCATACAGCAAATGGATCTCCTGAAACGGCTTGTCAATGAAATGGCAGACAATGGCGTAAATAGCAATCGTGAATCCGACATAGAGCGCCAAGACCAAAAGCGTTTTTAATTTCTTATTTAGAATCATTATAAATCTATTTATGTGTTAAATACGTGGCAAAGATACTCATTATCTCCGAAATCTCTTTATCTTTGCAACCGAAATGAAAGTGTGGACAGATTTGAGTAGCTTGCAACCACGGAAAAAAATGCTAAAACACGTCTGATTGACGCCTTTCGGTTTATCCTTTGCAGCACTCGCCTCTCCTACTCTCTCTCATTTTTTAATTTTCAATTTTTAATTCTTAATTTAAAAAGATGGGATACTTATTTACATCCGAATCGGTGTCAGAAGGACACCCCGACAAGGTAGCCGATCAAATATCGGATGCTGTGCTTGACAAACTGTTGGCTTACGACCCCAGTTCGAAAGTAGCTTGCGAAACACTAGTGACTACCGGACAAGTGGTGCTAGCGGGTGAAGTGAAAACAAAAGCGTACGTTGATCTCCAACTCATCGCACGTGAAGTGATTAAGAAAATCGGTTATACCAAAGGAGAGTACATGTTCGAAAGTAACTCTTGTGGTGTGCTTTCTGCTATTCATGAGCAAAGCCCCGATATCAACCGTGGTGTAGAGCGTCAGGACCCGATGGAACAGGGTGCAGGCGACCAGGGTATGATGTTTGGTTATGCTACCAATGAAACGGAAAATTACATGCCGCTTTCTCTTGATCTGGCACACCGCATTCTGCAAGTGCTGGCGGACATTCGTCGTGAAGGAAAGGTGATGACTTATCTCCGCCCCGATGCCAAAAGCCAGGTTACTATCGAATATGATGACAACGGAGCTCCTGTTCGCATCGATACAATCGTTGTTTCTACGCAACATGATGACTTTATCCAACCGGAAGATGATTCTCAAGCCGCCCAGCTGAAAGCTGACGAAGAAATGCTGTCTATCATCCGCCGTGATGTGATTGAAATTCTGATGCCTCGTGTCATTGCTTCTATCCATCACGATAAAGTGTTGGCACTGTTTAATGATAAAATCATTTATCATGTGAATCCTACGGGCAAGTTTGTAATTGGTGGTCCTCACGGAGATACCGGTTTGACAGGTCGTAAGATTATCGTTGATACTTATGGTGGTAAAGGTGCTCACGGTGGTGGTGCTTTCTCCGGAAAAGATCCTAGCAAGGTAGACCGTAGTGCAGCTTATGCAGCACGCCATATCGCAAAGAATATGGTTGCGGCAGGTGTAGCAGATGAAATGCTTGTACAGGTGAGCTATGCTATCGGTGTGGCTCGTCCGATCAATATTTTTGTAGATACTTATGGCCGTTCCCACGTTAACATGACGGATGGTGAGATTGCCCGCGTTATCGATCAGTTGTTCGATCTTCGCCCGAAAGCAATCGAAGAACGTCTGAAACTTCGTAATCCTATTTATCAGGAAACAGCCGCTTATGGTCACATGGGACGTGAACCGCAAGTGATAACGAAGAAGTTTTCTTCTCGTTACGAAGGAGATAAAACAGTGGAAGTGGAACTCTTTACATGGGAGAAACTCGACTACGTAGATAAAATTAAAGCTGCTTTTGGTCTGTAAAACAGTCTGAAAGCGAGCTTAGCTCATTCGATAAGAGCCACAATCTCAACTCCTTCTAGTAGGATATGAGGTTGTGGCTCTTGATTTTAAATAAGTTATATTTAAATAAATATCTTTTGGATATTAAACTTCTTTTGCCGGAATTTGCTACTTTTGACCTGTAAATAAACGGACTGCCTAATGAAAACAAGATGTTGTTATCCTAAACGCTATTTATTGTTGTTCTTTAGTTTACTTGTCAGCGTAGGTAGCATTCTGATGTCTGTCTCTCTATCTTCCTGCTCTTCTTCGGTGAAGAGTCCATTGCTACTATCTGCTGACTCATTGATGGAAATATATCCTGATAGTGCATTATCCATTTTGGAATCAATTTCCTCCCCACAGAAATTACCACGTGCTGACAGAGCACTTTATGCGCTATTGCTTACGCAAGCAAGGCATAAAAATTATATTGCTTTAGGAGATGACTCGCTGATAAAAACGGCTGTTGAATACTATGGTGATAAGAAGAAAAGTGTACGTGCTGCAAAAGCTCATTATTATTTGGGAGCTACCTATTGGGATATGAAATGTATTTCTTTTGCTGTCGAGGAGTATTTGGCAGCTATTCGACTGATGCCTGTTGAGGATGAATTTTTAGCAATGATATATGATAATCTTGCAGAATGTTATGAAGAAGATCGTTTGTATAATGTAGCAATAGAAAACTATCGTGCGGCTTATCATATATTGAAAGGCAAAAATGAACAGATATATCCGATGAGAGGGATTGCGCGTGTGTTTTTGTTGCAAAATGAAAAGGATAGTGCATTATATTATTATCAACAAGCTCTTGATTGTGCATTGGTAGATCAAGATTCTAGTTTGATAGGAGCTCTTTATCACGATTTAGCAATGGTCTATAATGAGAAAAAAGATTATGTGCAAGCGGATAAATTTGTGTCGAAAGCAATTCTATTACAGGGGCAGGATGCTATTAATACTTGTTTGTCAAAGGCTCAAATTATGTTGAATCTGAATAAACTAGATTCTGCCAGTTATTTTTTTAGTAAGAACATGGACCAGCTTGATATTTATGGAAAGGCCGTTTGTTATGATGGTATGTATCAGATAGCGAAGAAAAAAGGAGAGTGGAAAACTACAACAGAGAATGTGGACGCTTATAAGATACTTTATGATTCTATGCAGATTATGACTGATAATGAGGAACTAAACCGCCTTATGGATAAACATCAACTGGAAGAGCATAAAAGGTTATTGTCAGAGCATACTAGAACGCTAATTTTTAGTTTGATTACTGCATTTTCTTCTTTAATGATTATATGTGTTTTCTGTTTTATGTGGAACGACAGAAAAAGGAAAAAGCATTATATAGCTCTACAACATGAATTGACCCAAAAACGAGTGGATACTATGCTGTTAAAAGAAGAAGAGGTTTCTGAATCTAATAAAGAACATATAGATAAGAAAAGATCGGAATTGACCGAACAACAGATTCAATTATGTATATCTGTACTTAAGACAACTGATTGTTACGATCAATTGGAAGCGTTGGAGAGAGCAACTCCTAAACAGTTATTGGTGATGCGTAGCTTGAGGAAGGAAATACGTTCTGATATTTCTAATGCATTTGTTGATGTGATGGTGAATTTAAAAGAACGTTATCCTGCTCTAACTGGTGATGATGTGTTTTTTTGTGTTCTTTCATTGCTTTGTTGTTCAAAAACTGTAATGATGGAGTTAATGGATGCTACGTCAGATGCTCTTAAAACACGTAAAAATCGCATAAAGAATAAAATGGATGTACAAATTTTTGAACGTGTATTTGGTGTTGATAATCAGTGAAATATGGTGTGGTTTCTTTGTTTGTTTTATCTTTAAATGAATGTCTGTTACCATTGTTACCACATAAAAATCGTTTCTTTTGCTTCATCTGTGTATTTTTGAAGCGAAATTTTAAACCCATTTATTATGAAAGCTAAATTCTTACCTTTTTTATTGTTGGCTGTTTTACTTCAAGTGAGTATGTTTTCCTTTGCAGATGAAATGATATCTGCGCGTGAAATTAGATTGAAAAATAAAACTAAGGTGCAACATCGGTCTATTCCTGTTACTCCTGAAGCTTTTATTGAAAACTCATTATTGTCTATTGACTTTCTTTCTACTGTTCCTACTGTGACAGTCATTATAAAAGATGCAGAAACAGAAGAGGTGGTTTATACATCTACTGATTTAAATGTAGATAAGGTCTATATTGATCTTGCAGGTGAGGAAAAAGGTAAATATACTTTGGAGATACAACTTCCGAAGGAAGCCTTTATCGGAGATTTTGAATTAGATTAAATCTTTGGAATATATATTATTTGCAACTAACATAAGATGATATACCTAAATCATTAACTGTTGAAGCCCCGCTGCTGAAATATATGGCGCATTGCTGAAATGACGATTTAGATGACCGAAAGGGGAAAGAATCGGTTAACTTTTATTCGTGGGCTTAATAAGCCTTGTGAAAGGTCCATTAAGGTATATTGAAACGTAAAATTAAAATCACTTTTTTTAGTTGTGTGCTGAAATACTACTGGTAGGGTGTTCGAACGATTTTATAGTTCGGATAATGAAGTTCATTCAGCAACAATGTGATACACCTGTTAGTAGATGAGAAATCTGTGATAGATGTATTCTCTGTGAGAAAAGCGAGGTTGTGTCAAAACGTTGGCACAACCTCTTTTATATTTTACAGTTCTGCT
>NZ_QVLZ01000016.1:0-378 GCF_003435205.1 Bacteroides sp. AF32-8BH
GAAATGAAGATACCATTAAACAGAATAACAGATTGGATGCTATTAACAAATGGTTCAACTCCCTAAACAAGATTGGTTAGCCACAGAACATTATAAATTCGTAAAATAAAATATGATTGAAGCACTGAAAAATATAGGATTCGTCGTTACAGAACGATTGGAAAGAAAAGAATTAAGCTCTGATTTACAAAATCGGTATTCCGAACTTCCTGCGGACTATCAGGAGTTTTTACAACGGTTTCAGACAATCACGAATGAAAGTGATAATGTATGGTTTAATTCCATAGAGGACTTTAACGGAGAAAGCGATAGCGGATTCCGTTGGAATGAATTTGAGCTGATGGGACTTGAGGCGTTGGCAGATGATAAGGAATCCTG
>NZ_QVLZ01000016.1:388-137659 GCF_003435205.1 Bacteroides sp. AF32-8BH
GACTTGAGGCGTTGGCAGATGATAAGGAATCCTGTGATATGATACGCCTGTTTTGGGATAGCCATATTCCTATTCTTATGTCAGTAAAAGATGGATACCAATATTTGTGCATAGATTTATCTCCGGAAAATTACGGTAAAATCTATTATGGAGTTGAACCTGAATTTGAAGATTCGGCGGAATTTGTTTGCGATAGCTTCAATCATTTATTGGAAATGTTGTCTTCCAATGAAAAGGACGATATACTGACAAATTTCAAATAGGGTTTATAGTAAACAGAGGGACATTGTAAAATAAACAAAATGAAATATTTTAGATTTGTTTGTGAAATTAAGGCAAAGTCATCGGAGGATGTGAATAAATCCCGTGATTGTATAAATGAGGTTGGAATATACTGTGCATACTTGTCAAGAATGTATGAATATTATTTTCCTGCCACACAAACAGATAATGTTGTTTCTATAACCGTTTGTTTGATTGATAATTTACAAAAGACGAAATACCCAACGTCATGTGATATGAAGGTTGTATCAAATGTTGTAAATATCGACAAGTTCAACCAATTAACTCCCAAAGACAAGTCATTTTATATTATTGATTTATGTCAGCAGGCTATAATGTCATTAGTATATGAAATGCAATGGAATACGGAAGTTTTCGAACGTACCTACGATAAAATCATAAGTATGGGTGGACTCTTCCGGGAATATTGGCGAAAGGCAAAGAGTTCGCCTAACAAGCAACTGAAAGCTCAAATATATTTTGAAGATGATTATGAGAAAGATGGTATATACATTGACTTTACTGATAAAAGAGGGAAACTTATAAAACGGGTTCAGTTTGCTCCAAAGGGTTATCAAATCTATTGCAAAGGTATCAGTGAGCTACAATGGCAAGATAATTCACACGTGATAATAAAGAGGGCTTTTGGTCATGGTTTTACAAAAACAAGTGACTATTGGATGATTGGAGTCGATGGTAGTATAGAATACCATTCTCCAAGAGTTGAAAATACAGAAATCAATACGCATGGACTTTTTGATTTAGGTATTCTCTATTGGGAAGGAAAAACAATTATGCAAAACCCCAATAAGGGGCTCGAATTAATCAAGAAAGCTGCGGATCTGAACAACAAGCATGCACAGAAATGGCTTGAAAGAAATATGAAACAAAGAACTGATAGCGAACAAAAAAACGACTGAAAAGCGGAATGCTATCAAACAGTAACATCACAAATCGCAATACATCCATAATCTTATGAATAATGTAATTGAAAAAAAAGATAGAAAACAAATTACGAAAGATTGAATACCTAATATGCCAACATACACAAGAATACTCACACCATTGCCGGATTTCATCATTTTGACGGATGAAATACTAACACAATATAATGCATCTGTTTTTCTGGAAGTAAAAAGAAATGATGCCATTATAAATAGACGTATAGTTGCCGATGATATAGCTCGTTTTGTGCGAAGTGACCGAGATAAAAACTTACATTTCTATATAACAACACTTTCGTTGGAGGATGAAAATAGCTTCAATTTCTATGATGATGCACTCTGCAAGTTTGTGATAGAAGGTAGAGGTGGTAGAGAGAATGTATCAGAATTAGAAATGTTGGAATTAAGAATTGTGTCAAAAACACCTGATAGCATTATAAACAAAATATCTAATGCCATAAACTCAAAGTTGCGAAAAGATATAGGATATGGTAGCCTAACTATAAAAGGTAACTATAAGGTGTTTTATAATAAGGCAGATTTAGGGAAAAAGAAATTTGTTTATGATATATATAATCCCTTATTGCCAATAATTGAGATAGAAAACAATGAGGATTAGTGAGATATTGATTATGCCCAACATATAAATCCGAGGTGAAACATCAGTGCGACATTCACCACGGTCAGGGCGATAGCGATAAGGACTATTTTGGCGAGCTTCCTGCCGGGATGTTTCATCTTTCCGTAATATTCACGGAGCGCTTCACGCCGCCCGGCTGTGTAGCGAAGCTGGCAGAACAAGTCGGGAAGAAAGCAGAGCATCATCACTACGGCAAAAGCAACAATCCAACTGAAATAGCGAAACATCAACGGTGTTCCAAGCGGTACGAGTATGGCAAAGAGCCAGCAAAAGAACAACAGCATACGCCCGTTAAGGTTGGTATGCTCCCTTTCGTGCCATATCTCGGCTACATACCACATATAGTCGATGAAGCAGATCCGGTATTTGCGATTGTCCTTATCCATCTTGTTACAAAAATAATGTTTTCTACCCACTTAACCATTACTTCATGCCGAAAAACACCATACCCGATAAAAAGAACCTCGCCGGCTTGTTCTTGCCGACGGGGTATTTTTATCCTCACTTGTCCTTAATCAGATGCGACAGCTCCGGGTCTGCCTTGATGCGCTCAATTTCGTCGGCTACAATCTGCCTGACCTCGTTCTTGATGCGGTAGTAGTTGGCATCAATCTGCTGCTGCATGGTGTCGTTGCCGTCCTTGTCGGTGAAGTCGATGATCTGCGGTATCTTCACGTAGCGGGCGGTCTCCCGCCTGACCTTCTCGTTATCCACGACAATCTCGGCATGGAAAATCTTCTGCTCGATACGCTCGTCGAAATTGTCGGCTACCGCCCCGACGAACATACCCTGTGTGAGGTTGGAAATCTTGCTTGCCGGAATGAGGCTGTCCATCTGGGTGTTGATGGAGACGGAGGTCTCGTTCCGGTTGATAGTCATGTTCTGCCGTTTCTGCAAGACCTTGCCGAAACGCTCGGAGAGCGTCTTGGCGGTTTCGGCAACTACCTGACCTGCAAAGACATTGCCGACGGTATTACAGATTACAGCGGACTCTTTGTCTCCGTAATCACGCTTCAACTGGCTAAAATCCTGAAAGCCGAGCATGACGGCTACCTTGTTGCTTCGGGCGGTGGCAATCAGGTTATCCAGCCCACGCATGTAGATGGTGGGCAGCTCGTCGATAATCACGGCGGATTTGAGCCGTTTCTTCTTGTTGATGAGCTTCACGATGCGGGAGTTGTACAGTCCCAACGCCGCCCCGTAGATACCCTGACGGTCGGGATTGTTACCGACTACCAGCACTTTCGGCTCTTCGGGATTGTTGATGTCGAGGGTGAAATCGTCCGCCGTCATCACCCAGTAGAGCGCCGGGGAAATCATGCGGGAAAGCGGTATCTTGGCACTGGCAATCTGCCCCTGCAACTGCTCCACCGCCGAGGATTCCCATGCGTCCATAAAGGGAGAAAGGTAGTTCTCCAGCTCCGGGTACGAGGTCAGGATGGGGAAAATGTCGGCGTACTTGCGGTTCAGGAACTCGATGGCATGGGGAAAGGTGCAATACTTGCCGTTCTTGTAGATTTTGAGATACCATATAATACTGGCTAACAAAATGATAGGCGATTCCACGAAGAAGTCGCCCTGCTTGGAAATATCGGGTAAGTCAAGGGCATTGCTGCCCCCTTCTCCCCTAAGAACCGTACATGAGAGTTTCCCCTCATACGGCTCAAGCAACTCAATATTTCTATTTGTTGTTAGAAATCGGCTCATACTTTCAACATTTTCGTTTATTTCGCTTGTAGCAGTTGTTGTGGACAAGTTGCCGTACAATCGAACCACCAACAGATATTTCGTTGACGTTCCATGCTTTTGTACAATCTATTTCCTTGCCACATAACGGACAAATCCGGTTCTGCTTGTTCCATAAATATAAGAGAGACTTACGTCCCTTGAGAGATTCCAGCATTTGTTGCTCCTTTCGCTGAAAGAAATAATCATCGTATTCCGGGTCGAAAGGGTTTGCCTCACCTTTGATTTGCTTGTACGGGGTATAATGTATATCCGACAACCTTTTAAGGGTCAGGTAGTTCACTTTCTTGCTCTTGGTTTCATATTTCCATGCAAACGTCCATTTACGCCCCCGAATTTCATGCCAATATTTGTCTGCAACCCAAGACTTGCGTTTCTTTGGATGGCGACGTAAAGCCCATTTCTTCGTGAGATTGTAAATGTGATTGTCACAACCATGAAAAGCATCGGTTGATGCACCATATCGGTAATAGTTGCCCCAACCTGTGATTACAGGATTAAGCATTCGTATCAGCGATTCCTGCTTACACATTTTATGTCCTTTAACGATGTCACCGATTTTTGCCCTGAAGCGTTTCTGTGCATCTTTGGACGGGGATGTGTATAGCCTTTTGCCAAACTTCCTCACATTGAAACCTAAGAAATCAAAACCGTCGTATATGTTCGTAATGGTAGTTTTCTCTTCGGATAAGGTCAGCCCTCTTTCTTTGAGAAATTCTATCACGATAGGTTTGACTTCGTTTTCCAATAGCTCCTTATCTCGACCTGTGATTATAAAGTCATCCGCATAACGAATAAGGTTTACCTTGTAGTGGAATGTCTTATTGTTGCGCCATAATCTTTTGAATCTTTCAGCCAAGAGTGGTTGAAGTCCGTCAAGTGCTATATTTGCAAGTGTCGGTGATATGATACCTCCTTGTGGTGTACCCTCTTCTGTCGGGAATAGTTTGCCATTGAATACAGCTCCACATTTCAGCCATTTTCTGAGTATCGTCTTATCCATAGGGATATGATTAAGAAGCCAGTCGTGGCTGATATGGTCGAAGCAGCCTTTAATGTCTCCCTCCAAAATCCATTCGGGGGAATGCTGGCGGTTTAGAACCGTATCAATCTGACGGATAGCGTCCATTGTCCTGCGTTTCTTGCGGAAACCATAAGAAAAGCGGTCGCCTGTCGTTTCGGCTATCGGTTCCAATGCCATGAGATATAATGCCTGCATCGCCCTGTCTTTCATTGTCGGTATTCCCAACGGTCGGAGTTTACCGTTCTTTTTCTTGATGTGAACCCTACGAAGCGGCTGCGGATTGTAACCACGACGTTTCAGTTCACCGATTGCTTTGTACTTGCGCTTGGGAGAATCCCAAAGCTGTTTATCTACTCCAGACGTTTTCTTCCCTTTGTTGGAAGTAACCCTCTTTACCGCCAATGCCTTGGCGTAAAAAGAGTGGGTCAGCATCCACTGCAAGGCTTTCACCTTGTTATGTCTGCCTTCCTTTTGAGCCTTTACAATACGCGCTTGTAGCTTTCGGACATAGGCTTCACACTTGGACCAGTCCATGCCGTCCCAAGTTAGATTCCTACTATCAGCAGGCGCACACGATGTTTTAGTTTCGTTCATTTGCTTTCCTCCTTTTGAAAGTTCTAAAAGTTATCTTGTAAAGAGTTACCATATACGGAAGTCTGCCCACTTTCGTGTCGGATGATGTCACCAATAACAACCCGTGATGTTGATTCAATCCGTATCCACCCCATTACAGGGTGGCATTCGCTTTTTCCGTTATCTCATACCTGCACCCCATTCGGCTTGCCTTGCGGTTCGCTTACTCGCATTCTTACGAGAGAGATACAGGCTTGCCCTGTTCCACGTAATTGACAAACGGATAGTTTAGGTTCTGCCAAGTCCGCCGGCAGTGCTGTGTCCGTGTAACCCCAACATGGGCAAGGGTTATCCGACTGCTTACCTTTTGGTGAGAGCTAAAGTATCTTGCGCTCCTTCAAACCTTACGACGGCTAAAGTCAGTTCACTTACGTTAACCATGCTATCCAGCCTCGCCACTCAACGGTATGATACTAACCGTCCTTGACATTCCCTCACGGTTCAGTCTTGTCCTTTCGGAAAGTGTACTTTGTCCTATAAGCTTGGCACAACCCATCACTGGAGATGCACCTTATAGTAGGCTACCGCTGACGGAACAGCGGGTTAAATCATGCAATTAATATCACTGTCTAACAATCAATTACGTGACTTTACAGGTCACACCCACGTGCGGTTCAAATTTAACATAATCGTGTAGGCACTCTCGTAGGCATCGGATATGTCGGTCATGAAGTCCGGGTGGATGGGGTTGCAGCGGTGGCTCTCCCTCGGGTTGTCGAAGTTTATCACGTAGAACTTGGGCTTGACCTTGTAGCCGTCCAAATGGGCGAGCAGGTGGTTGTAGGCTATCTCGGAGAGGTCGGGGTACTTGAAATCATACAGGAAGAGCGAATAGCCCTTCTCGATGGTCTGTTTGATGTACTGGTTGATTATCGCATAGGACTTGCCCGAACCGGGCGTGCCCAAGACCATCGTCGCACGGAAGGGATTGACAAGGTTGATCCATCCGTCATACGCCCTGCCCCTGAACCAGAAGCGGGTGCGGAGGTTGACGGAATACTCGTTCTCCTTCAGCTCTGTCTCCTGCATGAAGGATTCGTTCTCGACGTTGAACACGTCTTCGAGCAGGTCGGTCTTCAGCAGGCGGGACATCCACAACCCCGCCATGAGCAGGCAGATATACCCGGCGGTAAGGGTGGCGATATACAGCACGGTGTCCGCCGGAAACGGCAGAGGAAGGGTGAGCAACCACCCGTTGCCGAAAAAGAGCAGCAAGCCGGACACGCCGCAAAGGATGATCCTGCGCCACGTGATTTTCTGTTCCTTCACGCCCTTTGTGCCGAGGCAGCTAAGGGCGAGGAACAGCACGGCGAAGAGCTTCGTCCAGAGGATATGGGAGAACAGCCCGGCGGTACGCTGGAAGCCGAGCAATATCCTATCGACCACGCCGATGTCGATGCCCCACTCCCGGACGGACTGGTAACAGAACCAATAAATATTGATGACTACAAATAAAATGCTTATCGCACGCATGAACTCCATGACTTTGGCGAGTCCACGCAAATCGTCTTCGTTTTGCATAATTCGTTGATGTATAAATTAAAACTTCGTTTTAGTTATGTACTTTTTCCTTTTGCCTTGATGCAAAAGAAAAAGTACCAAAAAGAAAAAATCAAGACTGCATTTTCTCGCTACTCCACTTCGCAATTTTCGGGGACAAAAAGAATTGCTTACGGCGAAAGTCCTACGTTCGGCATAGCCCAAACAAGTTTGGCTCTGCTCTCACTTAAACGGACTTTTCGCTACGCTCAAACAGCTTTTTGTCCTTATCCGAAAATCGCTGCGTTCCGCTTTACGCTGCGAAAATGAGGTCGGTATGCCATGCGGATGGTTGCTTGGTTAATGCTATCTTTTTGTTCTTTATTGCTGCCTGCCGTACTTGCGCCTCTTTTTCTTTTTGCGCTGCGGTGGTACGGGCTGGTCGCCGGACGCTCCGCCGGGTACGGGGGCAAAGAGGTTGAAGGCGGCCGCCACGTTTTGGGTGGTGCCGTCCTTGTGGTCGGGGCGGTAGCCGGTATCCTGTCCGTCCCATTGGGATGCGCCCGTATGCTCCTGCTGCCGGGTGGGATGTTCCACTTCGGCGGAGGGTTGCAGCAGGTGAATACCTTCCTGCCCGGCGAAAAGGTCGTTGAACACGCCTGCGGAGAACTCCTTGCCCAGACGGGAGCCGTTGAAGACGGCTTTGGCGGCATGGTCGATGAAGGTCGCCCCATAGATGCGCCCGGCTTCATTCTGACGGAATACCACGCCGATGCCCTGCTGCATGAGTTCCCGCTCGAACTGCGCCCGGTCATGCCCTGCGGTCTGCATGGCGGCGGCAACCTTTCCGGCGGTGGCGGCGGCGACCTCCTTGTGGGTCTTTTCCCATGCGGCAGCGTTGTGCATCCGCCTTTCAAGGGCTGCGATGCCCGCCTCCTTGCCGAACACGGAGGACTTGAAGGGCTTGCCGACCTTGTTGCCCTCCCTGTCGGTTGCCGAATAGGTCAAGCCGTGATACTCCCGCCCGCCGTATTCCCCCTTCACCTCGTCCACCGTGATGCCGTAAAGGGAAAGCACCGCCCGGTATTCTCCCAGTGTACGGAAACGCCACTCCCGGGCTATCGGGCGGATGACTCCCGCCAACTGCCCCTTGAGGTTGCCGTCCCCGTAACCGACGGGCGACAAGGGCAGCCCCTCCTTCCACTGCTTGGGCGTAGCCGGGACAAGACCGAACTGCCGTTCCAGCTCCCGGCAGACCTTCATCGAACGCCCGTGCTCGTAGCTATCGGAAATGGCACGCCCGGTTTCGTCCACCCGGACGGAGACGATGTGCAGGTGCTCCCGCCCGATGTCGTTGTGGCGATAGACGATATAGGGCTGGTCGCCGAAGCCCATGCGCCGCATGTACTCCTCCGCCAAGCTGACAAACCGCTCCTCGCTCAAGCAATCCTTCGGGTCGGGATTGAGGGAGATGTGCAGGACGGGCTTCTCGGTCTTACGGTTGGCGGTCAAATAGTCGCCGAACGAGCGGGAAAGATGCCCTATCGTGTAGGGGTTATCGCCCTGCGACTCGATAATCCGGCTGGTGAAAAGCACGTCGGCGTGCCGTTCGTCCACCTTCAACTGGTTGTAGGCAAGCACCCCGTACAGGCTGCTGCCGTGCGAAATCTTGGCTATCATCGGACGGGGTATTTGCTTTGGAACTCCTCCACCAGTGCGGAAATCCGCTTGCTTAACTCGACCAGTTCGAGGGTGTGCCGCTCCAGCTTGTAGAGGAAAGCGAGGGCTTTCTTCTCCGAGAAATTGGATTTGAGCGCACGCACGCATTGGTTGTAGTTCGTGCCTATGGCACGGAACTGCGAGTGGAAAGTGGTCAGGCGCATGTAGAAATCCTGCGTCCCCTTATCCAGTTTAATGACCTTAATCTCCCTTCCGAAAAGTGCGGAAACGATAAACTCCGCCTTGGTCGCCTTGCCCGACTCGTCGAAAAGCGCGAGGAAACGGGCGTTGTCCCCGTCGTCCAGACGGAACACGTAGCGGTGGCGCATCTTGTCGGGCTTGGGCTTTCGCCCGTGGTTGCCCGCATACTTCTTCTGATTGTCCATCATCCTGTAAAATTTTAAGTGAAACATGGTCTGAAAACGCCGTATGCCTACGGCTCTCCCCCGTGAGCAGCCCCCGACTCCGGAGGGGGATGCCACATCGAGGGGGCAAGGTGGTGGTGAGGCACGAAATTCATTTCGAGTGCCGCAGCACACAACTTGCCATTTTCGTTTGAAAATAAAATCCGTCCTGCCGGACAGATTGGGGATGCCCTTGCCTGCTGCGGAGTGCCGGGGCACTCCCTCGGGCGGTTGCCGCTCTTCTCCATTCTTATTCCATTTTGGTTTCCGCCTGCAAAGTAACAGCCCTTTTCCCGTCCGGACACCATGCCCGGATGCGACAAACCTACGGGTGGAAAGACAATGCACGACACGCTGATAATCAAACGGATAAACTACCGGTATTTTGATATTCCTTTGCGCCGTGGAAGCGGTGAAACGACTGTCCGGATAGACAAGGAAACAGCCGGATAGCCGACCGGACGGACAGCCGGACGGCTGACGGTCTTGCCGGACAAACGGACGGACAACCGGATAACCAGCCGGACGATTGGCTAACCAGCCAAACGGCTAAATGACTAAACGGCTAAACGGTCAAACGGCTGAACAGCCGGACAAGCGGACAGCCGGATGATTGGATGGACGGCTGGATACCGGGCTGAATGTATGACCGGATGTCTGAACGAATGAACGGACGAATGAACGGCAGAGTGGCTGAAAGGCTGACTGATTGAGTGAACAGAGAAGCGGCTGCACGGGCAGCCGGATGAATAACCAACAGAATGACGATATGGACAGACAGACATTGAACGTGGCTTTCGCCACACAGAAAGGCGGCAGCGGCAAGACGGCTATCACGGTGCTGGTGGCGGGCTACCTGCACTACCGCTTGGGGTGTCCGCTGGCGGTGATCGACTGCGACTTCCCGCAGTACAGCCTGTACGAGATGCGGGAGCGGGACAGCCGGGCGGTACTGGAGAACGAACACCTGAAACGGGCGGCTTACGAACAGATGCGGCAGCCGGGGCGTGCCGCCTATCCGGTGCGCAAGTGCCGGGTGGAACAAGCCCCCGACACGGCAAGGGAGCTGGCGGCGGAAGGCTGCTACGACCTGCTCTTCTTCGACCTGCCGGGCACGGTGAACTCGGCGGGCATCCTGCGCACGATCGCACAGATGGACTACATCTTCGCCCCGGTGAGTGCGGACAAGGCGGTGCTGGAAAGCACGCTCTCCTTCCTCGACGTGCTGCAACGGATGATGCTGGGCAAGGAGACGAGCCGCTTGAAGGGGCTTTACCTTTTCTGGAACCAAGTGGACAAGCGGGAAACGAGCGGGCTGTACGAGAAGTACGGGGAGGTGGTCGCCGACATGGGGCTGCCGATGCTGCAAACCCGCATCCCCGACACGAAACGCTTCCGCAAGGAGGCGGACGGCACGGGACGGACGGTGTTCCGCTCCACGCTGCTGGCTCCCGACAGGCGGATGCTGGCAGGCAGCGGCATCCCCGAACTGACCCGTGAGATAGCAACCATCCTCAAACTGGAAGGCTATGAAGAGACAGCGGAATGAGAAGCCCATCGACGAGGAGCTGCTGATGCGGATGATGGCGGGCGAGGCGGCAGGGACGGGAGAACCGGGAACCGGAAAGGTTGAAACCGCCGTGCCGGTGGAGAAGGCGCAGGAAGGGAAGGCGGCGGAGACAAGACGGCGCAAGGGAAGGCAGGCGGACTACGAGACGACCTTCCTCAAAGGCATGGACATCCCCGCCCGCTACGGCAAGCCGGTCTATGTGCGCCGTGAGTACCACGAGCGCATCGCCAAAATCTCGGTGATGCTGACGGGCGGCAAGGTGTCGCTCTCGGCATACATCGACAACGTGCTGGCGCAGCACTTCGAGCAATACCGGGAGGAGATCGAGGCGGCATACGCCGGGAAACTGGAGAACCTCTTTTAAAAAGGAAGGAGGAAACGGCATGATACTGAAATTATCGCTCACCGTCCTGCTGCTTTATTACCTCGGCGTGCTGTGGAAATACTACCGGCAGGACATCGCCGGGATGTTCGGTACAGCGGAGACGGACGAAGGCACGGACGAGCCGGATCAGGAGCCGGGGCAACCGGGCGAGCCGTACACGGTCATGGGTGAAAGCACCTACCTGCCCTTCGCAGCGGAGGACGGGGAGGAAGCGGCAGCCGGAGCCGTGGAGGAACCCGCCACGGAGGACGACGGGGCGGACTACTCCGACATCGAGCCGGAGGAGGACGAGGAGGAGACGGACTATGAACCCACGCCGGAGGAGATCCGGGAACTGGAGGAGGAAGAGGAATTAGGGGCTTATTACCCGGACGGCAACCCCGACTTCGCCACGGGGTACTCCTTCGATGACCTGAAAAAGGTGCGCCGGGTACTGGTGTCGGACGATGCGGGCGAAAAGGCGGAGCGGGAAGCCCGTGAGGTGCTGCCGTCCGTGATGGGGTCGGACATCTGGGAGGCGATGCTGGACGAGTTCGAGGGCGCACGTGAGCGTGTCGCCCGGCTGATGGACAACCATAATGTTTAATTAAAATTTTAAAGACAAATGAGACAGAAAAAAATCTTTTTTACGGCGGCCTGCATACTGGCTGCCGTGGGCGCAATGGCGCAGGGAAACGGGCAGGCGGGCATCACCGAAGCCACGCAGATGGTCACCTCGTATTTTGAGCCGGGGGTGTGACACGTGAAAGCCGTGTAAGTGATTGTGTAACTATGATTTAATTCATTGATTACACCTGCAATTCCGTTTGCAGTAGTCTGAGAGTACGTGCATTGTGAGTAATCTCTTTGTGCGAAGCTGCTCTGACAAAGTACCCTTTCCGAAAGGAATAGACCGAAGCGTGAGTGGAGGTTAAGGCAGATAACATCGTTCTGCCGAGGGGCGAGACTTGATGGTATGGTCAACCAATGTGAATGTCTGATAAACATCGTTACGAAGAACAAGCCAAATGATGTTGAGGGCTTCGCTCCAAAAGCGAGGCTGTAGGCTTGAACCAAAAGGTGTGCAGTCGGTCAACTCCCTGTCCAGGTGGGGTTGCACGGACATAATGACTGCCGGTGGATAGGACAGACCTAACCCATTATCGTCACTTGCATGGAACGTGGTAAGCCCGTATCCCTCCCCCTCTTAGAGGAGGTAAGCAAGCCGCAAGGCAAGCCTATATGGGGTGCGGGTATAGGAACGTGGAAAAAGCGAATGCTGTTCTGTAATGGAGCGGATACGGATTGACCTCATTGCCATGTATGGCAGAGAGCCACATCATCTGACACGAAAGTGTGCCCACTTCCACAAGGTAACTCTTTACAATAAACTTATAGAACTTCTAAAGAAAGGAATGCAAATGAACAAATCGAAAGAAAAGTGTGCGCCTGAAAATATGGTCCTCTCTGATACCGAACGTTGGAAAAGCATTGACCGACACAAGGCAGAGGAGTATGTTCGGAAGCTGCAAGCACGTATTGTAAAGGCTCAAAGGGAAGGCAGACACGGCAAGGTCAAATCCTTGCAATGGCTGTTGACCCACTCGTTCTACGGTCGCTATCTTGCCGTAGTTCGGGTTACTACTAATAAGGGTAAAAACACCGCAGGAGTTGACCATGTAAGATGGTCATCCGATGCGGCAAAAGTCAAAGCTATTGACACACTCAAACGCCGTGGCTATCAACCGATGCCCCTGCGTCGTGTGGAAATACCGAAGAAGAACGGGAAGAAACGCCCCTTGGGAATCCCTACGATGAAAGACCGTGCGATGCAGGCTCTCTATCTGATGGCTCTCGACCCTATTGCGGAAACGACAGGCGACCAACATTCCTACGGCTTCCGTAAGTATCGCAGTTGTCAAGATGCAATAGCCCAATGTCACAATGTCCTTTCAAGGGATGTTGCTCCTAAATGGATTCTGGAGGGAGACATCAAAGGATGCTTCGACCACATCAGCCATGAATGGCTTCTTAACAATATCCCTATGGATAAGGAAGTATTAAGGAAATGGCTCAAAAGCGGTTATGTATTCAATGGAAGTCTTTTTCCGACTGAGGAGGGAACTCCACAAGGCGGCATAATTTCTCCCACTCTTGCCAATATGACTCTTGACGGGCTTCAATCCCTCGTCCAAAAGGCGGTCAAGCCTTACTGGCAACCAGTGCCTACTGCTTATGGACGCAAGTGGATTGAACCTAAAATCAATCTCGTGCGCTATGCTGATGATTTTATTGTCACTGCAAAGGATAAGGAAACAATTGAGAATGTTATCCTGCCCCTTATACGGCAGTTTATGGCAGAACGTGGACTGATGCTATCGGAAGAAAAGACAAAGATAACCCACATCAGTGAGGGTTTTGATTTTCTTGGCTTCAACATCCGAGAATACAAGTCCAACGGCAAACTTCTGACCAAACCGTCCAAAGATGCGATGAAGCAATTCTGCGATAAGGTTCGCACGAAGATAAAGAGCAACAAGTCGGCAAAGGCTTCCTCACTTATAAGGATGCTCAACCACATGATTCCCGGATGGACAAATTATTACCGTTACGGGGCATCATCGAAAGCATTCTCACGTGTGGACTACGAGGTGTACAAAACACTTTGGCAATGGGCAAAACGCAGGCATCCGAAAAAGGGTATGCACTGGATTAAAGACAGGTATTTCAAACAACTGCATGGACGTGAGTGGTGTTTTGCCACTATAACCAAGAACAAGAAGTCGGGCAAGGAAACGACTTTAAGTCTTAAAAGGCTGGCGGACACTCCCATATTGAAGTACGTGCGTGTTAGAACCAATACTAATCCATACGACCCTGCCGATGCTCCTTACTATGCACGGCGTAAGTCAAAGAACACGGAGAATCAACTACGTGAGATTGACGACTTGTTGCGTATGATTTGGATCCATCAAGAAATGCGCTGTCCAATCTGTGGAAAGATTATTGACGATGAACGAAGATGGACGACTATTAAGGAGACTGTCAACGGAAAGCCGTTTAAGATTCTCATACACAGTTCATGTAAGAACAAGAAGTTTAACCCTGATAATATTAGTAGGAAATGAGGCAGAACTATTCCTTCAGTAAGAATGGCAATGCGTTGCTTGAGCCGTGTGAGGGGAAACTCTCATGCACGGTTCTTAGAGGGGAAAGCCCCAGCAATGGGGCTGACCTACTCGACACGAAACTGATTTACGCCATCGGTGCGGTGGTCGGCTTGATCGGAGGGGTGAAAGTGTACGGGAAATTCAGCGCCGGCGATCCGGACGTGAGCAAAGTCGCCGCAAGCTGGTTCGGTGCCTGCATCTTCCTGATCGTGGCGGCTACCATCCTCCGTTCGTTCTTCCTGTAAAACAGCGGACTATGGACTTGGAAATCAACAAGGGGATCGGCAGGAACGTGGAGTTCAAGGGGCTGGAAAGCCAGTACCTCTTCATCTTCTGCGGCGGTCTGCTCGCCGTGTTCGTGGTGTTCGTCATCCTGTACATGGCGGGCGTGAACCAGTGGGTGTGCATCGGCTTCGGCGTGGCTGCGGCTACGCTGCTGGTATGGCTGACCTTCCGGCTGAACGCCCGGTACGGCACGCACGGGCTGATGAAGGCAGCCGCCCGCAGGCGGCATCCGAGGTACGTGGTGAACCGCCTGAAAATCCCCCGATTATTCACCTTTAAACACTGGCAAGAATGAGAAACGTAATGAAAGCGGCGACGCTCGAAAGCAAGTTCCCGCTGCTGGCGGTGGAGAACGGCTGCATCGTGAGCAAGGAGGCGGACGTGACGGTCGCCTTCAGGGTGGAACTGCCGGAACTGTTCTCCGTCACGGGGAGCGAGTACGAGGCGGTCCACTCGGCTTGGCACAAGGCGGTGAAGGTGCTGCCGGAGTATTCCATCGTACACAAGCAGGACTTCTTCATCGAGGAGAAGTACCGGCCGGAAACGGACAGGGACGACCTTAGCTTCCTGAGCCGGAGCTTTGAGAGGCACTTCAACGAACGCCCGTTCCTGAACCACTTCTGCTACCTGTTCCTTACCAAGACGACGAAGGCACGGAGCCGTCAGGAAAGCACGTTCTCCACCCTCTGCAAGGGCAGGCTTGTCCCCAAGGAGATCGAGGACCGGGAGACGGTTACGAGGTTCATCGAAGCGGTCGGTCAGTTCGAGAAGATCATGAACGACAGCGGACTGGTCAGGCTGCGCCGCCTCACGACGGACGAGATCACCGGCACGGAACGGTCGGCGGGCATCGTGGAGAAGTACCTCTCGCTCTCGCAGCACGACACGACGGTGCTGAAGGACATCCAGTTGAACCCGGAGGAGATGCGCATCGGCGACGACATCCTCTGCCTGCACACCCTCTCTGACACGGAAGACCTGCCGGGCAAGGTGGCGACTGACAGCCGCTACGAGCGGCTCTCGACCGACCGCTCGGACTGCCGCCTGTCGTTCGCCGCCCCGGTGGGCTTGCTGCTGGACTGCAACCACTGCTACAACCAGTACATCTTCATCGACGACCACGGGGAGAACCTGAAACGCTTCGAGCAGACCGCCCGGAACATGCACTCGCTCTCCCGCTATTCCCGCTCCAACCAGATCAACAAGGCATGGATCGAGGAATACCTGAACGAGGCGCACTCGAAAGGGCTGACCTCGGTGCGCTGCCACTGCAACGTGATGGCGTGGAGCGACGACCGGGAGGAGCTTAGGCGCATCAAGAACGAGGTGGGCAGCCAGCTCGCCCTGATGGAGTGCAAGCCGAGGCACAACACGGTGGACGTGCCGACGCTCTTCTGGGCGGCGATACCGGGCAACGAGGGGGACTTCCCCTTCGAGGAGAGCTTCTACACGTTCATCCCGCAAGCCCTGTGCTTCTTCACCGAGGAGACGAACTACAAGGACTCGCTCTCGCCCTTCGGCATCAAGATGGCGGACAGGATGACGGGCAGACCGCTGCATCTGGACATCAGCGACCTGCCGATGAAGAAAGGGGTGATCTCGAACCGCAACAAGTTCGTCCTCGGTCCGAGCGGAAGCGGCAAGTCGTTCTTCATGAACCACCTCGTGCGCCAGTATTACGAGCAGAACAGCCACATCGTGCTGATCGACACGGGCAACTCGTACCAAGGGCTGTGCGAGCTGATCCACCGCAAGACCAAGGGCGAGGACGGGATTTATTACACGTACACGGAGGAGAAGCCCATCAGCTTCAACCCCTTCTTCACGGACGACTACAAGTTCAGCGTGGAGAAGAAGGACAGCATCAAGACGCTGCTGCTGGCGCTGTGGAAGGGCGAGGACGAGAAGGTCACGAAGACGGAGAGCGGCGAGCTGGGCAGTGCGGTGTCGGCGTACATCCGCCGGATACAACAGAACCGGGACATCGCCCCCTCGTTCGACACCTTCTACGAGTACATGCTGAACGATTACCGGAAGGAGCTGGCTGCAAGGGACATCAAGGTGAGCCGGGAGGACTTCAACATCGACAACTTCCTGACCACGCTGCGGCAGTATTACAAGGGCGGGCGCTACGACTTCCTGCTGAACTCGAACGAGAACATCGACCTGCTGCACAAGCGGTTCATCGTCTTCGAGATCGACGCCGTGAAGGACAACGCCGAGCTGTTCCCCGTGGTTACGATCATCATCATGGAAGCCTTCATCAACAAGCTGCGCCGCCTGAAAGGGGTGCGGAAGATGCTGATCTGCGAGGAGGCTTGGAAAGCCCTTTCCTCGCCGAGCATGAGCGAGTACCTGAAATATCTCTACAAGACCGTCAGGAAATATTTCGGCGAGGCGATTGTCGTCACGCAGGAAGTCGATGATATCATCTCGTCCCCCATCGTGAAGGAGGCTATCATCACCAACTCGGACTGCAAGATCCTTTTGGACCAGAAGAAGTACATGAACAAGTTCGACGGCATCCAGTCGATGCTCGGTCTGACGGACAAGGAGAAGTCGCAGATACTCTCCATCAACCTCGCCAACCATCCCGGACGGAAGTACAAGGAGGTCTGGATCGGTCTGAACGGGGTGCAGTCGGCGGTGTACGCCACGGAGGTGTCGGCTGCCGAGTACCTGACCTATACCACCGAGGAGAGCGAGAAGACGGAGGTGTTCGCACTGGCGGAAGAGCTGGGCGGCGACTTGGAGCTTGCCATCAAGCGGCTGGCGGAGACGAAGTATAAATAATGTGCCGATGCGCTGGCGGGGAGCGGCGGACAGGTTGCCGGACGGGTGGTTGATTGACCGGACGAACGGCTGAAGGGTCGGATGATTGACCAAACGGCTAAACGGTCAAACGGTTAAACAGTTAAACGGCTGGATGTACAAACGGCTAAACGATATGGAGAGAATAAAATTTTGTAAAACTTAAAAAAACGGAATCAAGATGAGACGATTGAATTTAATCCTGCTGCTGTCGGCGGTGACGGCGGCGCTGGCGTTTGTCATTTCCTGCAAGGAGACAAATGCGGAACGGTTGGAAAAGATGTGCGGCGAATGGGTCAGCACGGGCGGAAAGCCGCCCTTCACCCTCTGGGAAGAGGACGGCAGGTACCGTGTGACGGTCATGCACAGGAACCACACGGGCGGCAGTGAAGCGGAAACCTACCTCGTCCGGGAAACGGAAGGGGTGCTGTTCATCGAGACGGGCTTCGCCGTGATGATGGACTATGACCGGGAGAAAGACCGCATCCGGCTGTCGCCGGGCGGAGAGTACAGGAGAAAGAGTGACGGAACCCTAAAACAGTAAGGACATGAGAACGATAAAGACAATCATCGTGGGCGTAGCGTGCCTGACGGCAGGTGCGGCCAACGCCCAGTGGGTCGTACACGATCCCGGCAATCTGGCGCAGGGCATCATCAACACGACCAAGGAGATCGTGGAGACCTCCGCCACCGCACAGCACACGCTGGACGGATTCAAGGAGACGGCGAAGATATTCGAGCAGGGACGGAAGTATTACGATGCGCTCAAGGCGGTGCATGACGTGGTGAAAGGCGGCGTGAAGGTGAAGAAGTCCATCGAGATGGTGGCGGACATCTCGGAAATCTACGTGCGCAACTACCAGAAGATGCTCGGCGACCCGAACTACACGCCGGACGAGCTGTCAACCATCTCGTTCGGGTACGCCAAGCTGCTCTCCGAGAGCGCGGACATCCTGCAAGATCTGAAGAACGTGGTGAACGTGACGGGGATGTCGCTCTCGGACGCCGAGCGGCTGGCGATCATCGACCAGAGCTACAAGCGACTGCTGGAGTACCGCAACCTCGTGCAGTATTACACGGACAAGAACATCTCGGTGAGCTACCTGCGGGCGAAGAAGAAAAAGGACGCCGACCGGGTGGTGGCTCTCTACGGGGATGCGGAAGACCGTTACTGGTGAGAGTGGCAATATATAATAATGTTCACGTACATAAATATAATATAGGACTATGTTGTTAGCGATAGACTTCACGAACCTGCACGAGATATTGCAGGCATTGTATCAGGACATGATGCCGCTCTGCGAGAAGCTGACGGGGGTAGCCAAGGGAATCGCCGGGCTGGGTGCGCTGTTCTACGTAGCCGCCAAGGTGTGGCAGGCGCTCGCCCGTGCCGAGCCCATCGACGTGTACCCGCTGCTGCGCCCGTTCGCCATCGGGCTGTGCATCCTCTTCTTCCCCACCTTCGTCATCGGCACGATCAACACGGTGCTCTCGCCCGTGGTGAAGGGCTGCCACGGGATGCTCGAATCACAGACCTTCGACATGAACCGATACCGAGAACAGAAGGAGACGCTGGAGAGGGAGGCGTTCCGCCGTGACCCGGAGAAGGCGTATCTGGCGAGCAAGGAGGACTTCGACAAGAAGCTCGACGAGCTGGGCTGGTCGCCCAAGGACTTGAAGACGATGGCGGTGATGTACATTGACCGGACGGAGTACAACATGAAGCGGAGCATCCGGCTGTGGTTCCAAGAACTGCTCGAACTGCTGTTCCAGTCGGCTGCGCTGGTGATCGACACGATACGGACGTTCTTCCTGATCGCCCTCTCCATCCTCGGTCCGATAGCGTTCGCCCTCTCGGTCTATGACGGGTTCCAGAGCACGCTCACGCAGTGGATAACGAGGTACATCTCCATCTACATGTGGCTGCCCGTGAGCGACCTGTTCAGCTCGGTGCTGGCACGCATCCAAGTGCTGATGCTCACCCGTGACATCGAGGCGATGAGCGACCCGACCTTCATCCCGGACAGCTCGAACACAGTGTACATCATCTTTTTAATCATCGGGATATTCGGGTACTTCACCATACCGACCGTCGCCAACTGGATCATCATGGCGGGCGGGGTGAGCCACGCCAACCGTGCGATGAACCAGACCGCCACGAAGATAGGCAACGTCGCCGCAGCGGGTGCGGGCGCAGCCGTGGGGAACATCGCCGGAAGGATCGTCAAGTAGCGGCGGATGTCCCAAGAACATGAGTCATAACGAATAAAAAACCGGAAACATGGAATTTAAAAGTTTGAAAAATATCGAAACGAGCTTCAGGCAGATACGGCTCTTTACGCTGGTGTTCGCCAGCCTGTGCGCCGTGGTGACGGGCTTCGCCCTGTGGAAGTCGTACAGCTTCGCCGAGGCGCAGCGGCAGAAGATCTACGTGCTGGACAACGGCAAGAGCCTGATGCTGGCACTCTCGCAGGACGTGCGGCAGAACCGCCCGGTGGAGGCACGGGAACACGTGCGCCGCTTCCACGAGCTGTTCTTCACGCTCTCGCCCGACAAGTCGGCTATCGAGGGCAACATCAGGCGTTCGCTGCTGCTGGCGGACAAGAGCGCCTTCAACTACTACAAGGACCTCTCGGAAAAGGGGTATTACAACCGGATAATCTCGGGGAACATCAACCAGATGATAGAGATAGACAGCCTGCGGTGCGACTTCGACAAGTACCCGTACAGCGTGCGGACATTCGCCCGGCAGATCATCCTTAGGGAAAGCTCTGTTACGGAGCGCAGCCTTGTGACCCGCTGCCGTCTGCTGGATGCGGTCAGGAGCGACAACAACCCGCAGGGCTTCATCATCGAGGGCTTCGAGGTCACGGAGAACAAGGATTTGCAGACCCTCAAACGCTGACGGACATGATAGGCAAGTTCATCACAAAGGCGCAGGACTGGGCGGACGGGAAGCTCCGCCGCCTCGCCGGGCGTATCTCGCCCGACATGCGTGTGGCAATCATCCTCGTGATGCTGGCGGCGTTCGGCGCACTGTCGGTCTATATGACCGTCGCCTCCATCTACCGCATCGGCAGGAACGACGGGAAGGAACTGGGGATAGAGCATGTCAGGCGCCTGCAATTGCCCAATGACAGTATTGTCAACCCTTTTGAAAGCGGACGGCATGGGACTGGCGGAGAGGTTGAGTGAGTGGCTGCTCCGCCGCCGGGAGCGGCAGGAGGAGCGGAACATGAGGCAGGCAACGGCGTATTTCGGGAGCCTGCTGAAAAAGAGGCGTGCGGATGCCGGCGCAATCCTCCAGTCCGTCAGGGACTACCGGGACTGCCCGGAGGTGACAAGGAAACAGGCGGAGCTGCTGCTGGAACACAGGTTCTTCCGGTACGTGTACCAGACGGGCTATCCCGAATGGCGGGCGGTCATGGACGCCTTGAAAGAGACCCGTTACGGGATGCGTGAGGGGGCGGCAATCCCCCGGAGCGTGAAGGAGGCGGCGGAAAGCCCGATGCTGCGTCTGGCGGCGCAATACAAGGTGCTGGAGCACGAGTACACGAGGCGCAACGCCCCGCAGCCGCTATCCCCCGAAGCGCAGGCGGAACGGGATGCGGCGCACCGGCTGCTGAACTGCTGCATGAGGGAGGGCGACCTCGACGCACTGAAAAGGCTTGCCCTGAAAGGCGAGAAACCGGACGACTCGGTGGCCATCCGCCACGGGCTGGCGGAAGGCTACCGCAGGCTCGAAGAACTGAGCCGGGAATGGAGCGAGGAGATGCGGGGCGACAACCACACCGTCATGGAACAGATCGAGTTGCGGGAGGCGGACGAGCGGGGAAAGCTGATGCGGCAAGCCGCCGCCCTTTACGAGAGGAAGACGGGCGGCATACTGCCCGGCGACTATCTGGAAGCGGTGAAGGCGGAACGGGCGCTGCTCCACGGGCTCGCCCGCCACGGCTGGGACGGTCAGCGGGAAGTACCGAAGGAGACGGTGGAGAAGTACGGGCTGATGGAGGATTTTGCCGGCATCGCCCGGCTAAGGTGGGACTACCACCTGAGCGAGGACAACGGCGACCTCTCCCGTGACTACCCGGAAGCCGCCATCGGACGCCACAACCGTGCCATTCGGGAGCGGGCGGCGAAAGAACTGGCAGGTCTGGAAGCGAGGCTGTTCCCCGAAAAGGCGGCAAGCCGGGAACGGAAGGCTGCGCACCTGCGGGCGGACAACCGGGCAAGCCCCACGGCATCGCTCAAACGGGAACGGAAGGAACCACCCGGCAAGCGGCAAGCCGGGGAGACAGGCAGGCGGAAGCCTCCGGGGAGAAGAATCAGAATGTAGGACAACCATAAATTTTTGACATGATGGAAGAACAGAACCAAGAAAAAGTAACGGCAACGCAGCACGTAAAGGCGGCGGATGCCGCAGCCCCGGAGACGGGGAACGGAAAGAAGGAGGACAAGGGCGGCGGGAAAAAGGAAAAGAAGACAGCCAAGCCGCTCACGCCGAAACAGTTGCAGCAACGGAAGAAGCTGATGGTATATCCGCTGATGGGCTTGCTGTTCCTCGGCTCGATGTGGCTGATATTCGCACCTTCGGAGGAGCGGGAGGTGAACCGGGACACCGTGGGGGCGTTCAACGCCGACATCCCCCTGCCGGAGAACGACGGGATCATCGGCGACAAGCGGAAAGCCTACGAGCAGGCGCAGGCGGAAAGGCGGCAGGCAGAGAAGGTGCGCTCGCTGGAGGACTTCGCCTTCTCCGAAGAGAGCGATGCGGACGGGGTGGAAATGGAACTGCCGGACAGCGAGCCGGAACGGGAACCGTTCAGGGACTACTCGGGCAACGGCGGCGGCCGCTCTTCCGTCGCCGCCTACCGGGACATCAACCGGAAACTCGGCTCGTTCTACGAAGAGCCGAAGGTGGACGGGGAAAAGGAGGAGCTGAAAAGGCAGGTGGAGGAGCTGACCGCCAAGTTAGAAGAAAGGGAACGGCAGGCGGGCGGAATCGACGATCAGGTGGCACTGATGGAGAAGAGCTACGAGCTTGCCGCCAAGTACATGGGGCAGAACGGGCAGGACGGCGCAACCGTGCAGACACCCGCCACCGTGCAGAACGGCAACGGCTTGGGACAGCCCGCCGTGGCGGTGCAGGCGGCACGGGAGCGGACGGTATCGGGGCTGCGACAGCCCCTAAGCGATGCGGAGTTCATGCGGCGGTACAGCCAGCCGAGGAACTACGGCTTCAACACGGCGGTGGGCAGCGGGTACGCCCTCGGGAAGAACACGATAGCCGCCTGCATCCACCAAGACCAGACGGTTATGGACGGTCAGCAGGTGAAGCTCCGGCTGCTCGAACCGTTGCAGGCGGGAAACCTGACCATCCCACGCAATACGGTGGTATCCGGTACAGGCAAGGTGCAGGGGGAACGGCTCGACATCACGGTATCGTCCGTCCAGTACCAAGGTAACATATTGCCGGTGGAGTTGGCGGTCTATGACAACGAGGGAATGAAAGGGCTGTGCATAGAAACCTCACTGGAGCGGGAAGCGGCAAAGGAGGCGATGGCGAACATCGGCGGCGGGCTGGGAACGAGCATCTCGTTCGCACGGAGCGCCGGGCAACAGGTGGCGATGGACATCACCCGTGGGCTGATGCAGGGCGGCAGCCAGTACCTCGCCAAGAAGTTCCGCACGGTAAAGGTGCACCTGAAAGCGGGTGATCCGCTGATGCTCTACGCCAAACAACAATAAATCAACAGATTATAAAACCATTAAAAAGTAAAGACAATGAAAAAGATTTTTGGATGGGTTGCCCTGCTTGTAGGCATGGTGACGGGTGCGAACGCACAAGTGAATGATACGATACAGCGGACCACGGGCAACGACCTGTATCAGGGGATTACACGGAAGCTACCCTACCGGCAGATGGTGACGCCCCACGGGGTGCAGGTGACGTTCGCCAAGACGGTGCATATCATCTTCCCCTCGGCGGTGCGGTACGTGGATTTGGGAAGCAATTGGATTATCGCCGGGAAAGCGGACGGTGCGGAGAACGTGATCCGGGTGAAGGCGGCGACCGAGGGGTTTCCGGGGGAAACGAACTTTTCCGTCATCTGCGAGGACGGGAGTTTCTATTCATTCAATGCCCGGTATGCGCACGAGCCGGAGATGCTGAACATCGAGATGAAGGATTTTTTGGAGAACGGGGACACGACGGACTTTTCGCATACCCGCATGAACATCCATTTCCGTGAGCTGGCGGGCGAAAGCCCGCTCTTGGTGAAGCTGATCATGCAGAGCATCTACAAGGAGGACAGGCGGGAGATCCGGCACTTGGGCTGCAAACGCTTCGGGGTGCAGTTCCTCCTGAAATCCGTCCACTCGCACAACGGGCTGTTCTATTTCCACACGGAAACGAGGAACAGGTCGAACGTGGCTTTCCGGACGGACTTTATCCGGTTCAAGATCGTGGACAAGAAAGTGCCGAAGCGCACCGCCATTCAGGAACGGGTGATCGACCCGGTGCGCAGCTACAACGAGGTGCTGGTGACGGAGGGAAAAAGCGACGTGCGCACGGTGTATGCCGTCCCGCAGTTCACCATACCGGACGACAAGCTGCTGGTCATCGAGCTGTTCGAGAAGGACGGCGGCAGGCACCAGACCATCCGGGTGGAGAACGCCGACCTCGTGGCGGCAAGACAGATTAACGAACTGAAAATCAAATAAGCGATGAAAAGGTTACTGTTCATTATCCTGCTTTTCGGGGTGTGCCTGCATGTGAACCAGGCACACGCCCAACGGTGCCTGCCCGGAATGAGGGGCATACAGCTCACGGGCGGGCTGTCGGACAACATGCGCTGGAAAAACGGCGACGGCTTCGGCTACCACGCCGGGATAGCGGTGAGCACCTACACGAAGAACGCCCACCATTGGGTGGTCGGTGCGGAATACTTGGAGAAGCGATACGGCTACCGGGACTGCCTCTATCCGGCGAGCCAGTTCACGGGCGAGGGTGGCTATTACCTGAACTTCCTTTCCGACCGGAAAAAGACGTTCTTCGCCGCACTGGGGCTGTCCGCCCTTGCCGGGTACGAGACGGTGAACTGGGGCGAGAGCCTGCTGCCGGACGGCTCCCGGCTCACGGATGAGGACAATTTCATCTACGGGGGTGCGCTGACGCTGGAGCTGTCCGCCTACGTGACGGACAAGATTGTCTTGCTGGTAAACGGTCGCCAAAGGGTGCTGTTCGGCGGCGACTGCGGGAAATTCCACACGCAGGTCGGCGTGGGAATACGTTTTATGATTCGATAATAACTGATTGATTGCAAAGTATATGAAAAAGATAATCTATCAAATGCTCACGGGCTGCTACATCGTGGCCGCCCTCGTGCTGGTCGCAGCCTGTAATGACGGGCTGGACATTCAGACGAAATACCCGTTCACGGTGGAGACGATGCCCGTCCCGAAGGAGCTGAAAGTGAACGAGACGGCGGAGATACGGTGCGAGCTGAAACGGGAAGGACGCTGGGAGGACACCCGGTACACGATCCGCTGGTTCCTCTTCGACGGGGAAGGGACGCTCAAACTGGACGACGGCACGGTGTTGCTGCCCAATGACCGCTACCCGCTGGAGAAAGAGACGTTCCGGCTCTATTACACCCCGCTGTCGGACGAGCAGAGCGGCTTCACCGTCTGGGTGGAGGACTCGGACGGTCAGGCGGTCGAGCTGGAGTTCGACTTCAATGCGGACAACGACAAGGAGGACGGGTATGGAACGGAATGATCTGGTTCTATACCTCGACATACCGGAATTTTCCGAAGCCCTGCATGTCTCGAAGTGGCGGACGGACATTGTCCTTCCACAAGCGGGGGACAATATACGTCCGGAAAACCTGCTGTCGGAGAAAACGCTCGCCATGCTGGAGACGGTTTCCGCCGGGGAGGTCTGGGAAGACATGAAGGACGACTGCCGGACCATGCGCCGGGTCGTGGAGCACGAGCTGTTCCGGGTGACGGAACGGGGATTTCACCTGCGCAGGGACGGGACACCGTGCTGCACGCTGACGCTGCAAAGATACCGTGTGCACGATGCCGGAAGGCGGATGAAAACAGAAGTGCCGCCATCCTATCCAGCCCGGGGCGTGGAACGGAAAAGCGGGAAAATCCGGTTTTATTTCCGGAAATACTTTGTGCATATCGACGTGCCGGACACGCTGCCGCAATACCCGGAGGTGCGTGAGTTCGTGAACATAAAGCCGCTGCTCTCGGAGGCGGATAGAAAACTGCTGGCGGAAACGGAATGCGATGAAGCGGAAAGCCTGCTGGAGTGGATAAAGAATGAAGGCTATTGCCATGTCCGGGCGAGATGCTGGACGCCGGACGAGGAGAGCGGCGGATGGATGTGCGTGTTGTCGGTGGATGTTTAAAGGGGGTTATAACAAGAAAAAATGTAAAAACATGGAACGAGAAGAAAGAATGTATCAAGTGTCTTTAGAGATGATATGCAGGCACGACCGCACGGCGGAGGTCTGCCGTGCCGCCGTTGAAGAGGACGGCTGGCAGTTGGAGAACGTGCCCGAGGAGATGAAGACGCCGGAACTGTGCCGGAAGGCGCTGGAAACGGAAGCGGGATTCGGGAACGACTTCCACCGGGGGCTGGTCCAGCATATCCCGTCCCCGGAGGTGTGCATGGAGGTGCTGAAGGAGTGCCGGGAGAACAACCCGGAAGAACTCTACGGGGTGGCGGTGGCTATCCGCCCGGAGGTGATGAACGGCGAAATGGCGGACTTCCTGCTGCCGCTGGACGGCAGGTGCATCAGCATCCTGCCCGTACACCTGCAAACGCCGGAGCGGGTGCGGGTGGCGGTGGAAACATCGGGGATGTCCGCCGTCGGGCGTGGCGGAGTGCCGAAAAGCCTGCTCACGCCCGAGGTGTATGTCAGGTGCGCCGCCCACAGCCGGGAGTCGCTGATGATGATCCCGTGGGCGGAACGCTCGCCGGAGGTCTGCCTGATGGCGAAGACGCTGTACCCGGACTGGGTGAAGAATCACCCGGAGTTCGTGCCGGAGAGCGTGCGTAACCAAGACAGCATCTACACGCTGAACAGCCTGATGGAAAGCCTGACGGGGGAAAAGTTCAGCTACCGGCAAATGACGGACTTCTACAACGGGAAGCCGCTGAATGTGAAACGGATGGAGACGCCGGACGGCGTGCAGAAGGACAAGGCGGTGAAGTTCGACAAGGAGACGGGGAAGTTCTCCTTCTCCGACATCCGGCAGGAGCGGAAACGGGGATTGAAGATGTAGCGTGAGCCGGACGAAATGGAAAGCATCCTTCGGGATGCTTTTTTCATATCCGCCCTATCGTCTTCCGGTTTCTTTTGCTTCTTGTTCTTTTTCCGCCCCGCTCACGAAAGAAAAGAAGTGCAAAAAGGATAGCGAGCAAAAAAGGGGACGCTTAAAGCATCCCCTCGTCCATGTAGCTGAGGTAGGTGTCCTCGGTCAGTATGATGTGGTCCAAAAGCTGTATGCCGATTGCCTCGCAGCCTTTCTTCAACTGGCTGGTCAGGTTGTTGTCCGGCGTGCTCGCCACGGTCGAGCCGGAAGGGTGGTTGTGCGAGAGGATGATTCCCGAAGCATGGGAAACGAGAGCCGTCTGAAGAACGATGCGTATGTCCACCACCGTACAGTCTATCCCGCTGCGTGAGATGCACGAAACGCCCAGCAGCTTGCCTGCCCGGTTCAGGTACATCGCCCAGCACTCCTCGTGGTGCTGCATACAGTCCTCGTAGAAGGTCTTGAGGATGTCGTAAGACTCCTTGGAAGAGTGGATTTTAATTCTCTTGGATGCGTCAGCATCCTTGTAACTTACGGTGATTTGAGGAAAAGACAGTGTATTCATAATGCAAAAAATTAAAAGTGAAACATTTATTTTTTGCTTTGGGGCACGGGGAAAGAACGGACTTCATGCAAGGCTTTTGCGTGGAATACGACCCGAAGGTGTGGAGATTGTGCGCAAAACCGTCAGGTTCAGCCTTGCTACTTGTCCGTTTTTCCCCGTAGATTTGCTAAAAAATGAGTGTGGAGCTTGGCTAAAAATCCGGTAGGTCAAGGGGTTTCTTTTTGCTTCTTTGTCTTTGTCCGCATCCGGCTCACCGAAAGAAAAAGAAGTGCGTCCGAAATGTCGGGTCAATCCTTTCCCACGGGCGGGTAAAAATAGAAGTCCGGGCGGATCGCTACCCGTCCCGGACCTGCGGCGATGAAACATAGAGGGGGGAAGGTTATGGCTTGATTTCCCCCGTTGCGATTAAATTCCCGTCCGAATAATACGCTATCTTCCCGTAGGTAAATCCCATGTCGGGAATGGCTACGAGAGCGATATAGTCCGAATACTCCCTGCCTTTGAGGTTCTTCCCGACAAGGTTGTTGAATATCATGGGGATGCTGCAACCGTCCTCGCTGTAAAGGACGGTTTTCCCGTTCTGTCTGATTTCCTGCTTCATGCCGTTTCCTTGAAAAGTGTCCCGTCGATAAGGTACTCCCAATTATTCCTGTGGCTCTCGTCCGTGAAATATTCCTCGCTCTCGCAATACTCGCAATCGTCTCGGCACGAGCGGAAGAAGTTTTCCAGACAGTCACGCATGAGTTCCTTGAAATTCCGTGTGTCGGGCGAGCGCATGAAGTCCATGAGGGGCTGCAAGATGATTTCGTCCGACACAACGCCCGTGAAGGGGCATTCGCAAGTGACGGAGATACGGCTCCTGCGTCTTTTCTTGCGGTCTTTCGTCCAATAGACCTTGGGCTTGTACAACCCCGCATGGAAGTTGTTATAGAGGTAAGCCAGCAAGCGGATGCCTGAAAGTTCCTCCGTGTCCGTCTCGTGCTTGGTATAGAAACGGTAAGCGTATGTGCAACTGTCGTAACGGTAGTTGGTGCAGACGATACGGAAAAGGTTGCAGAAGGCTTCGAGCGTGTCGCAGTTCTCGGAAGCATACGGGTAATCGTTTCCCTTGGCAAGCCAGTCGGTATAGGCTCTCTGACGGGCTTCGTCCTCCAGTTCCGCAATGCCGAATAGTGTATAGGTTCTCTGTACGGTTCGCATAAGTTTGAAAATTTGAAAGTTTGAAAATCGGTTTCTTTGCTATCTTTCTTTTTCGCCACGGCTCACGAAAGAAAGTAGCGGGCGGATTTCTCCGCCCTGCCCTTTGTCCTTAGGCTGCAATTTCTTCGGGTTGCGGTTGTTCCTCGGGTTGCGTTACCTTGCGCTCCCTTGCCCGTTCCTGTACCAAGAGGACGGCTTTCTTTTCCTCGATGCGCTGGTGACGCTTCTCGTACACCCCGTTGTACTCCCTTTCGATGTTGGCGAGTTCCTCCGGCATGTGCCTGCGTGCGAAGTCGAGCAAGAGGGTCGCCACGGTGTTGTTCCCATACGCTCCCTTGAAGTTGGCTACAAGGAAGTCCCTGCGGATGATGGTCTTCATCCTCACGGTGAGGTTGCCGATAATCCCCATCTTGTCCTCGTCCGTGATATACGGCTTGTCTTCCGCAATCCCCACGGCTGCGAAGTGTTCCTTCCGGAGCGAGGACAGAAGGAAGAAGTACAACATGGTATCTTCATCGGCACTGAACTTACCGCCCGTGATGTCGGCTTCGAGAATCTGTTTCTTGGTGTCCTCCACCGTGCGTTCGAGTGCGATTTCCTTGTTGCGCTCGTCCTGCTTCTCCAACTTCTCCACGGGTGAGAGCGGTGCGGGTGCGGGCGTTCCGTCCGCTGTCTGCGCTTCGGTCATGTTCTCCACGTAACAGAATGTAATCTCCTTCTGCCCGATTTTGGCATAGACGGTGATTTCCCCCGCTCCGCTCCTGCGGGTGATTTCCTCCTCCTGCTCCATGTAGTCCGCCCATTGCTGCTCGTAGCGGGTGCGGGCTTCCCCGTAGCGTTCGGGGTCGTTGAAATTTTCGGCTTTGGGTTCTTTCGGGCAGCTTGGAAAGGCGGTGTACCTGTCAAGGGTCTCCACCTCGTAGCCCGAAGCGGTTAGCCGTTCTACCACCGTCTCGTTGGTAGTGTAGCGGTCACGGCAGAGCGACACCTCCGGCTGGTTCCGCATGATTTGCACAGCCCGCTCCATGAGGTAGGATGCGTTCATCTCGGCAAGGCACGTGCGGTTGGCGCAATGCCCGCACCCGCCATCACGGAACAACAGCAAGTTATTGGTGTTATGTGCGCACGTGGCGCACTCGGTCTTGTCGAAGCGGTAGTATTGCAGGTCGGTGGTGAAGTTCTGCTCGATGCGCCTTGCGACATCGGCGGCTTTCAGTCCCCGCCAACTGTTGTACGTTCCCTCGTCCTGCAAATGCTTCTCGTACACCTCACGCTGAATGTCCTCCCCGTATCGGCAGATTTCAGCCGCCACGCTGATGGTGATTTCATCCGCATCCAAGAGGGCGGCGATTTCGGGGATAAGGGCGGTGAATTTCAGCCGTGTGCGGATATAGTTCTCGTTCTTTCCGAAGAGTTGCGCCAAGGTCTGCACGGTGTGGCGTCCGCTCTCGATAAGCCGCTGATAGGCTGCGGCTTCCTCCACGGGTGTCACGTCCTTGCGCTGCAAGTTCTCGGTAATCGCCATTTCCTCGGCTTCCTCGTCCGACAACTCGGTTACGATTGCGGGAATTTCGTTCCTGCCCGCAATGACGGACGCACGGTAACGGCGTTCCCCGAAAACAATCCCGTAACGGTCTGTCCCGTCAACGGGTCGCACGGTGATGGGCTGTAACACGCCCTGCTGCTTGATGCTCTCGGCAAGCTCGTAAAGGCTCGTTTCATCGAAACGCTTGCGTGGGTTGAAACCGCTCGGCTGAATGTCTGCCAACGCTACCATCGTGATGTTTCTCTCTGCTGCTGATTGATTTGCTTTTGTCTTCATAATCTGTTATTTTTAAGTTGATTGTTTATTCTTGTTCTTTTTGATTTTTGACAAACCGTTCCGTTCGGGCAATCGGTTTCTTTGCTATCTTTCTTTCCCCGCTCCGGCTCACGAAAGAAAGTAGCGGGCGGAAAATCCGCCCTTGCGGGCTACCTGCGGTTATAGCATACGTTCGCGAACTTCTTCTTTTGCTCTACCGCCCGTTTGAGGGTGTAGAACGTACCGCCCACGGCTACCGCATCGTAATAGACCATCAGAAAAGCGGAGTTTTCCAAAAGGTAGTCGTTACGGCGTAAGAAACAGCCCTCGGTATATCCGTCCTGCAAGGTTACCACTTCATCGGCTTGCGCCAAAATGGTGTCGTAACGCCGCTTGTCGGCTTGGGTGTACCGCTCGGCTTGTCCCTTGAAGGGGACAACGCATTTCAGCCGGATATGCGGGTATTCCTTTTTGAGGTTCAAGACTTCCTCTGCTGCGATAAGGTCGAAGCCCTCGCACATTCCCGACAAAAAGGTGTCGTAGCCTTTTTTGATGCAATAACTCTCGATGGCTACAAATGTATCGAACGCCACCTCCCTGAAGAGTTTCTCACGGTCTGCCGTGAACTTGGCTATACGGTTGGTGCGGTGTCCCGAAAAGGCTACCGTCTTTTCCTTGGTAACGGGTGTTCCGTTTTCTGTCCATGTCCTTGTTTCCATATCGGTAAATTTTAGAGTATTAAAAGAATGATTATCAGTACGAACACGAAACCGACAAACAGACGCCACGCAAGGGCGAGAACAAGCCGTGCCACGAAGTAAAACAGAGCCACGACAAGCGACAAGGCGAAAAACCGCCCTGCGGTGGTGGTGAGGAAATAAACCACCGAAGCCCAAAGGATTAGGCGGTATATCCGTTTGTAAACAAATGCCGTTTTCATGTTCTTGGGTATTGTCGGGCGGATTGCTCCGCCCGTGGTTGTTTAACAGTTCCCTTTCGGGATATAGCGGTTATCGGCTATCAGCCGAAAAGTGTCGTAATCAGCCGTTCCCCGATAACTTAGGGACAGTTCAAAAGAGAGGTGTCCTTCCTCTATGTAGAAAGTGAAGCGCAAGCCGTTGCGGGTTATCGTTCCTTTTGAACGGTTTCTCCCTTCCCATCTTACGGGTTCGTTCTCGATACTTTTCAAGAAGTCGGCTACCTTTCGGGCGTTCTCCGTATTTTCCTGCTCCACCTGCCTGTATATCTGCGTGCAGTAGTTTATCCAATCGTTTATTTTCTTGGCGGTGAACACGCCGATATTGCACGGCTTTTCGTATTGGCTGCCCGCCCTTTCGATGTCGTAGCGGTTGACATATTCAAAGTGTTCCATGTCGGCGGCTATCTTGTACTTGTTCTCTTTGTTTATCTTGTACACATGAAAACGGATGCCGTTGTACGTGAACTCTATGCGCACGCCGTAAAATGCGGGGTATTCACCGCTTACCACGTGGTAGCCGTATTCCGCTTGGGGCATGTACTTCCTTATCTCCTGCATGAGTGGAGACAGCTCTTTTTTTGCCTGTTCCACCTTCTCGGTAAACATAACTTTTATGTTTAACCCGTTAAATTCCTTTTCCGATAATGTTTTCATCGTCTTATGTCTTTAGTAGGGCGGACTGCTCCGCCCGTTGGTTGAAACTCTTGTTCTTTGCTGTCCCGCTTAGGCTGCTGCGGGTTCGTTTATCGGTTCGGTTACCTTGTCGGCAATCATCTTCGCCGCCTTGTTCACGTCCCCCAATATCTCCACCAAAAAGGCGGGTTCTTCCTTTAGCTTGGTGAGCCAGTGTTTCAGATAGGCGGCGTTGTTCTCCTGCGGTGCGGCTGCGTAGCCGAAGAACGCACCGCAAAGGGCTGCGGTAAGTTCGGCGACAAGTTCCTCACGGGCGTAGAGCGCATCCCCGAAGAAGCTGCCGAACGTGCGGTTCAGCCGTTGGGGGCTTCCCGTGCTGTGCGCCATCTCGTGCAGAAGCGTGCCGTAATATTCCGCTCCCTGCGGGAACTGCTCACGCTGCGGGCAAACGATATGGTCGGAAGAGGGCGAATAGTAGGCACTGTCCGAATACTGCACCTTGATGGGGCAATACCAATTTTGCAGATAGACAAGCTCGTCCAACGCCTCGTAAATCATCCCGTCCGAACAGTCTTCGGGCTGCTCCCCCTTCTTCATGCGCTCGTAGCGTTCGGGCTGCTTTTCGGCAAAATCGGTCTGGTCGATGTTGAAGACATTGTAATACTTCATCTGCGGGATGACCTTGTAATTTTCCTGCTCGGTTGCGGGCAGCTTGCGGTATTCCTCGTACTTGATTGTCTTTTTCGTTTCCTTGTGTACCACGAACTTAAACCAATAATAGACGGGAAACGAGCGTGCGCCCTTGCAAACACTTAAATCCTCTTCCTTCGCTTGGTTGAACGTGAGGAACACGGGCAAAGTGAATTTCATGAACTCGGTGTAGAACAATAACATCAAGACATTTCCGCCGTTATAGAGCGTCCCTCTGATGTTGCGGGGCAAACCTTGTTCAAGGCTCGCAATCCACGGCTTTTGCCAATCCGTTTTCAAGCACTCGATTTTCTTGATTAACAAATCGGTGAACATCGGTGCAATCTTTTCGATGGTGCTGTTCGTTGTTGCCATAACTCACAAATTTTAATCGTTATTACTCTGTTTTCATCGCTTGTCGCCCCAACCAATTTTTTTCCCTTGGCTGATTGGGAAGAACATTGACCATCATTGATAGCGGAAAAGGTGAATTGCAACCATCTGAAAAAATGGTAAATACTACCCGCAGGGTGGAGATTTGGCATTTTTTGCGGATTTGCTTTCACCTCCGCCTACCTTCGTCAATGTTTTTCCAATCAGCTTAGGGAAAAAATGCCCTGTCAGTCTATTCCAGTCAATGGTAAGTTACTTGCCGGGTGCGCGGGAAGAAGAAGCCTTCCGGAGAGCCGGGAACGCCCGTTTCCCAAGGCAAGGAGATACGGGCGGGAGAAGTATATGGGAGCACGGTCAGGTTTCGGCTGCCGGACAAACGCCGGGGAACTCTTTCGGGCGGGACGGGGAACGGGAAGTTTCGGCGAACAGCCGAAGCCCCGTGTGGCGGCACGGACGGATGTGTTCCGTTTGTCCTTCCGCCCGATGTCCGGCTTCGGCCATGCAGCCTCACGGAATGGTCGGAAACAGACGCCGGGACGGGACAGCCCGTGCGCCAAGGTGCAAGCGCAAGACAGTGAAAGCCCTTTCACCCACGTTAGGGATTGCAGAGGAAAGCCCACAGCATAGCGAGGACTTGTAACGGAAAGCCCGACCCGGAGGGGAACGCCCAAACAACCACCCGCAGAACTGCTTTTAAGCATACTATGAAAAAAGGAAGACCGAATATTCCGAAGTTTTGCCCTTATGATATATATTTGTAGTCGAACGAAATAGAATTAGTGAACGTCACGGATAAATTGCTTGTAACAAAAAGAAAATATGGATTGGAATAATTACCTATCAGAAGAAAAATGTCCTTCGCCCCCAAATGCACACTTAGGGGTATTGGAAGGTGAGGTATGGGGACATTGGGATTTATCCCAAGTCCCCAAGGGTACTAAAATTTTGTCCTTGCCTACACCTTTAAAGAGAACCAAATTATCTTATAGTAATTGGAACGCTCTAAGGAATAATGATGAAATCGAAGCAATAAAACTGGGATATATTGATGAAGAACGCATTGATGTTTTGTCCTCTTTACCCAATTTGAAATATTTACAAATTCACTGTAATAGCCAAGACAATATTCCTGATTTATTTCCATTAAAGACATTGCAGGTTCTTGTGCTTGCCTATATAACCCGAATAGATAATATTGAGTTTCTGAAAAGACTTTCCAATTTGAAGACTCTTTATATATGCGATCTTAATCATCTTTATGACTTGTCTCCGATAGCCGAATTAAGTGGTTTGCAGGAATTATTTTTATCTAATGGAGGAATGAGCGGAGTTGGTAAGCCCGTTAAAAGCATGGAGCCGCTTTCTCGTTTACTTGAACTTGAATATTTGCATTTTGGAGTAACAGTCGAGAATCGGAATTATGATATTTCGTCCCTATTACACCTTAAGAGACTCAAGCATTTATCTATCTTACCAAGGTTTCTGAAAAAAGGGAATGAAGAAAAACTTAAAGAAATGTTGCCTTTGCTCAATTGGTAAAGTAGCCAACAAACAGCAAACCGACTGAATAAGCGGAACGCTACCAGACATTACAACAGATAAGAAAAATGAAGAAAAAGAAAAATATAGTAATTGTAAATCTTGACCAGTACGATGGTATTCCTGCTGGCAACGATATATTTTATCTATGTTCAAATTGTAGGTCTATCATACAATCATATCCTGAAACATATTCTACTTGTAAATGTGGAAATGTCTTTGTGGATGTAGATGCAGGTAGAGGTGGTGCTAATGACATCTCCAACCTATTAATTCTAAAGATTGAATAGAATGTTAGTAACATATAGCTTAATTGCCTAAACGGTAATTAGCTGCAACCCATTAGTTGCTATTAAACGAATATGGAAAATAAAAACAAAATTTGTCCTGTTTGCGAACAACATCCTATTTGTCTGCCCCATGAGGTATGCGCTGTTTGCTATGAAAAGGCAAAAAACACTTTTGTAGAATCTGAGGAATGTTTAAATCAAATAATAAAGCGGCGTGATGGATTAGAATGTGATTTATCTTTGACAAAAGATTGGATAAAAGAAAACTCGAATGGACTTGGAGCGATAAAAGTGATAGCAGAATCTATTTTGGATTATATCGAGGATGACAAAGACCACCAATGGCACAAACACCGGATACGTTTCATGCAAGACATGGTTAAAGAGCTTGATCTGAAGTATTTTGCTCCGGCAACAAGGCAACAGATAGATGACTTTGCACAATCGGCAGCCGATTTTTGGGATGGAAAAATAACTACTCAAGAAGCCAGAGAACGGCTTCTGTTCATGCGCAAGATTGTTCAAAAGGACATTATGAAGTCTTCTGACTGGGAACCGAAAGATTTTCTCCTTTGGATGATGGAGACAGAAGAAGTTTTTGACTGGATGTGGAGTCAATGGTTTGAGTGTATCCACGCTTGCATTCCCGACAAGTGTAACGATGAGTTGTGGATAAAAATGTTTCATAAACATTTCCATAATGAAATAAAGGTATGGGTAGATAAATAAATTGGGCAACTAATAAGTGGCTTAACCTCCCTTGAAAGGTCGATTAGCTGCCAGACATCATGAACTCTAAAAAAACAATAATATGAGAACTGAAATTTTACAGTTGAAAGATTTAGGTCGTATGCCTAATGAAAGCATCAATGACCCAGATAGCATTGTTGAAGTTATACGTTCTTATGATGAATTATTAGAGCGAATACAACTCCCCATATCATTTGATGAAGCTGAAGTATTGGTACAAATTTTTCCCGAGAGTTCTTTTTATGATTTGCAGTGGGACTTATTAAAACTGGTGGAATCTGTCATACGTATTGATGATGGCGACAAATATATCCAGTTAATAAACGCCTGTCCAAGTCAAGAATGGAAAGGTGTTCTAAACATTCGCTATAAAAATTATAAAAAGGAGAATATGGAATTTTAAGACCTACAAAAGCCCGACCCGAAGGGGAACGCCCAAACAACCGCCCGCAAAAACTGCTTTTAAGCATACCATAGAAAAAAAGGAAGACCGAACGCTCCGAAGTTTCGCCCTTATATATATATTTGTAATTGAGCGAAGATATACAGCGGAAAACGTATATAATTACATGTTATCTATTTAATAATAAGCATAAAACTATGAGATTCTTAAAAATTATGGGAATATTTACTTCTATCTTAAGTTTATTGAGTTGCGGGCATGGGAATAAACGAGTGACGCAAAACGACGGTATAAACTCCAATATCCCGGTTGCTGCCCGGATTACGATAGACAAACTGCCGGATGTATTGAGAAACGTGCAGGCAGGAAATACTGATTATGATTTTATAGGTATTTGTTCCAATGGTGTGGACTGCATCTACTTTGTGCTGGAGAACGGAAAGTTTTACATAGATTTTGAAGCTATGGGTAAAGAGCAGCTTCCCTACATAGATACCTTGAAACAGTTCGCAAAGGAACATAATTATCCTATTGTCGAAACAACCTATAACAATACTCCGGTCGATTACGAACATCTGAAATACGCTCCCGTCCTTAGCCTGAAAGTCAATGCGGACATAGACAGTATCGTAAAGGTCGGAAGCCAGATTGAGCAGACCATTTTCAGGAACAATGAGCGAACCGTTTACGAAATAGTGCCTTGATTTTGCCAATAAATACATTAAGATTTAGATAACAAACAGCACTGCCGCTTAAAGCGAAACGCTGCCAAGCATCATCTACATAAAAATATGAGAACATTCGCCATAATCCTGCTTTTAGCAAGCCTGTTTGCCGCAAGCTGCGGAGAGCCGCCCATGCCACCGAGCGACGAGGCAATGATACGCCACTTTACCACGCACGAGGCGGCGTTCCGCAAGGTGTACGAAATCATGTCAGAGAGTTCAGAAGGCAGTTTCCACTACCCGCCGCTTTCTCCGGAAGAGGTCATTATACTTGATTCAACAGAGCAAAGCGATACATCCCATGAAACGAATGACGAACAAGACCTCCCGGTATATGGGTTGCTAAAGCCTGACCGACTTCTGCTTGACTCCCTGTTGTCAGAGATTGGATGCGGTCTTGTCCTTGTTGACCGCAGGGAATGGGAAACGGCGGATTCGGTATATGTGAGCCTCGTTATGCCGTACTATTCCCACGGCATCGTGGATGCGGGAACATCCAAGAGTTTCGTTTACGATCCCGGATTGGAAAGCCGCCGGAATATCCGTATCACCGAACACGGCGACCTGAACGAGATCTACCGCAGGACGTACAACGACACCACGTTGTACAAGCCCGTCAAGGAAGGCTGGTACATCGAGTTAGACCATTCACGATAACCTGAAAAGAGGGACGCATGTGGATATACCAACATGTACGCCGCTTCTCCGGATTATCCGCATCCGTTTCTATCCTCCTTCCTCTGCCTTCCGCTCGTCCTCGAAAGCGATGGTCTTGGCAAGGAACATGCCGATGACGAACTTTGCCCCATGCGCTATCAGCTTGCGCCGCAGCGCTATGAAAGTAGCCCCGGTAGTAAGCACGTCGTCCACGAGCAAGACGCACTTCCCCCTGAACCGTTCGGGGTGGAACTCCAGATTGGCGGTGCGGTCTCCGTTCCCGTGCGTGCCCTTGTATTGCGCCCGGTCATAAGCGACGGTTATCGCCCCGTACCCGTCGGCAACCCCCATTTCCGCCGAGAGCTTGCGGCAGAACGCCTCGTACCGGGTGCGGTGCTTCTCCCGTGTGGATGCCGGGACGGGAACCAGCACGGCACGGTGCCTGTTCTCCTGAATCGCCCGAATGCGGCTGGCGGCGATGGAGAAGAGCTTGACGAAAAGGTCGGTCTGCTCGCCGCTCTTGAAACGCCAGACAGCGTTCGATACCTTCTTCCCCTCGAAAGTGATCTTGTCGTTCCGCCGGACGGGGCAATAGTCATAAAGGTATAGACACAAGCTGCCGTCCAAGCGGAAGAAACCCTGAAAGCGGTTGTCGAGCGGAAGGAACGCCTTGCGGAAACCGTTGAAGAAAGTGAATACAAGGATGTTGTTCCAGAAACGTGCCTCGTCCTCGCTGCCGGAATCGAGCCTGTACATGAAGCCCGCCAAGTTCCCGCTCTCGTACAAGCCCATGCCGATGGTCAGGCGGCTGTTGAAGTCGGTCTGGCTGACGACGTACCAGCCGCACCGGGCGAAATGCTCCTCGTAGCCGGAACGGGTCTCCAGCAGGAAATAGAACTTGCCGTCGTCCTCGAAACGGATGACGTACTCGCAGCGCAGGCGGCGTGCGATCTTGCCCAAGATGCGGCTCTCCTCCTCGATGACCGCAGGAGTGGCAAGGAAGGTGTATTGAGCGATAAAGACAGCCTCTTCCATAGTGATGATGTTTGGTCGGTTACAAATATGCGAAATGTCCGGCACACGGCAAGCGGAAAGGGCGGGAAATATGCGGGAGGGCGTGCGGATATGTAGAGCTTCTCCCTGCTTTTCACCGCCCGGAACGTGACAAGGCTACAAGCGTGAAGCAAAACGAGGACAAGCGATACGGTTTTGATACACGGACATATACAGACCGGTATATTTGCAGGGAAGTATAACAATAAAAACGTATTGGGACAATGGAAATAGTAAGCATCGAGAGAAAGACCTTCGAGGAGATGAAGGAACGGTTCGGCAGCTTCTCGCAGCACGTGAGGGAGCTTTGCGCCCGCTACCGCCCGCCCGAAAAGATGAACTGGATGGACGGGGCGGACGTGTGTGAGAAACTGGGCATCAGCAAGCGGACGTTGCAGACCTACCGTGACCGGGGGCTGCTGCCGTACAGCCAGATCAACCACAAGATTTACTACCGGACGGAGGACGTGGAGGCGTTCGTGGAAGCCATGAGCCGGGAAATGACGGAGGACGAGTGAGATGGAAGTGATCACAAGGGACACGGAAGAGGTACGGGCGTACTTCGAGGCGTTGGAAGAGGGAATGAGGTACATCGACACGGTGACGGCGCACTTCCGCCCGGCGATGAACGGCGAGGTCTATCTCACGGGCGAGGACGTGTGCAGGCTGCTGCACATCACGCCGAGAACGTTGCAGGATTACCGCACGCAACGGCTGATCCCGTACATATCGCTGCCGGGCAAGACGCTCTACCGCCAGTCGGATCTGCTGCGTATGCTGGAGGAGAACTACGTGGACATGCGCCCAAAGCGCAAACGGGGGAAAAGTCCAACATAAACGCACGGGGGTGTGCATCGGGAAATGCAGCAAAGGCAGGGACACCGCATCGGAAGTTCCTGCCTTTGCCGCATTCTGCACCGGGGGAAGGCGTCAAGCCGTTTCCCGGAGGGAGCGGCGCACCCGCTTCCCGTCCTGTTTCCTGTCCTTCTTCTCCAGCACGCTCCGCTGCATGGCGGCGAGGTTGCCGGAGATCGCCCGGAAATCGGAGCTTACCATCCTGTTGGTCACCTCGGCGTAGATCTGGGTCGTGGAAATGTGCTTGTGCCCGAGTATCTTGGAGAGCGCCTCGATGGTGCCGCCGTTGCAGAGATAGATGGTCGTGGCGAAGGTGTGGCGGCTTAGGTGGAAGCCGATCTCCTTGTGGATGCCGCAGGCTTTGGCTATCTGTTTGAGGTGCCTGTTGCACACGCTGTTGCTGGGCATGGGAAACACGAGGTCGCCTCCGGCAAGCCCTTTGTAACGTTCTATCAGCTCCTTGGCAATCTCCATAAGGGGGACGTTGCTCGACACACGGGTCTTGGTGCGCCGGGTGATGATCCATTCCTCGCCGTCGAAGTCCATGCGCTGTATCTTGTCATGGGTGAGCGTCTTTATGTCAATGTAGCTAAGCCCGGTGAAACACCCGAAGAGGAACATGTCCCGCACGAGGCTGGTCTGTTTCTTGACGAACACGGCGTTAGCCAAGGTGCGCAGCTCCTCTTCCGTGAGATAGCCCCGGTCGGTCTCCTGCATCTCAAGGCTGTACTCGCCGAAGGGGTCGGTGCGGACGATTCCACGCCGCCACGCCTTGTCGGTCAGGCTGAGCAGGGGCATGGTGTATATCCAGAGGGTGTTGGCGCTCAATCCCTTCTCCATCCGCAGGTACTTGTCGAAATCGGTGATGATCTCCTTGGTCAGCTCCTTGTAAGCCATGTCGGTGCGCTTCTTCTTCTCCCAAAGGAAGGTCTTGAAATGGTTGTAAACAGCCAGATACTTGTTGTAGGTGGACTTGGCTCGCTGCCCTTTCTCGACCATCGCCTCAAACTCCCGGTTCATGTTCCCGAAGTCTTTGAGGATGCAGTTCTCCATCACGCCGACACCGAGGAAGGCGTTGCGCAATTTCTCGGCGGTGACGAAATCCTCTTCCCGGAGGATGCGGTGGTAGTGGTTGGTGAGCCGGGCGGAGACCTCCTTCAGTTGCCCGTTTATCTCGTTTGCCTCGGCGGACTTGCCTTTCGCCTTGCCGTTCTCCCAGAGGTCGGGAGTGACAAACAGCTTGGTTCCCACCGCCTTGTCATCCCCGTCAACGGAGATTTTCACCATGATGGGGGCTTTCCCGTCCCGGTTTCTCACTGCGGATCTCTTGATGTAGAACGAGGTCGCAAACGTACTTCTCTTTGTTTCCATAACTCTAAAATTTTCGTTTCTAAAGGTAGTTACTTATTTCTTACCAAGAGCTATGCAAAACAAGGCAAAGCGATGAAACAGAACTCGTTATGCCGCATATACCCCGTTTCGGAACCGGTAGCTGTTTAGTAGCCGAACTTTGTCCGAAAGGGGTGTTTTCAGGCTTTTTATGCCGAAGCCTGCTTCAACCCGCCCTGCATACAAGATGCTGACCTGCATTTATTTATGTAGAACTTTGCTTTTCTTTGCGCCTTATGCCGATTTTTTTTAGAAAAATGTGCAGAATATATTTTTTTAGGAGCTTAAAAAGCTATATATTTGCAGTCCAAAAAATTAGCAATAACATAGTAATAATATTTTTTTTAAGGAAAAATGACTAAAGCAGATATTGTAAACGAGATTACAAAGAAAACTGGAATTGATAAGCAGACAGTTCTTACAACAGTTGAGGCATTTATGGATGCAGTAAAGGATTCATTGTCTAACGATGAGAACGTATACTTGCGTGGGTTTGGTAGTTTCGTAGTAAAGAAAAGAGCACAAAAGACTGCTCGTAACATTTCTAAAAATACTACGATCATTATTCCGGAGCACAACATTCCGGCTTTCAAACCGGCTAAGACATTTACAATTTCAGTAAAGAAATAATAAACAAGAGTATTAACCCATAAAATGTGAAGCTATGCCAAGCGGAAAAAAGAAAAAAAGACATAAAATGTCTACGCACAAGCGTAAAAAAAGACTAAGAAAGAACAGACATAAAAGCAAAAAATAATTTTTAAGTCTGGATCACACAGAAATAAAGAACAAACTTGCGAAGCTAATGTCTTTCAAGTTTGTTCTTTGTTTAAGTAGCTAACCCAAAATGAACAATTTGTCAAAAAAGTTGTTCATATAAATGAGATTCAATCAATAATAAGGAAACAAAACAGTGACAAGTGAACTAGTAGTTGACGTACAGCCCAAAGAGGTCTCCATCGCCCTTCTCGAAGATAAGAGCCTGGTGGAACTTCAAAGCGAAGGAAGAAATATTTCTTTCTCTGTGGGCAATATGTATTTGGGACGTATCAAGAAATTGATGCCCGGACTGAATGCATGCTTTGTAGACGTTGGTTACGAGAAAGACGCTTTCCTTCATTATCTGGACTTGGGTCCTCAATTTAACTCACTCGAAAAGTTTGTAAAGCAGACTTTAAGCGACAAAAAGAAGCTGACCTCCATCAGCAAAGCAACCCTGCTTCCCGATCTTGACAAGGATGGAACAGTATCCAACACCCTCAAGGTAGGACAAGAAGTAGTGGTGCAAATCGTTAAGGAACCGATCTCCACTAAGGGACCGCGACTGACGTCCGAAATTTCGTTTGCCGGACGCTATCTCGTACTGATCCCTTTTAATGACAAGGTTTCTGTTTCACAAAAAATTAAATCGAGCGAAGAACGCGCCCGCCTGAAACAATTGCTGATGAGCATCAAGCCGAAAAACTTCGGTGTCATCGTCCGCACGGTAGCCGAAGGCAAACGCGTAGCCGAACTCGACGGAGAGCTTAAAGTCCTGGTTAAGCATTGGGAAGATGCGATGGTAAAAGTACAAAAAGCCACCAAGTATCCGACGTTGATTTATGAAGAAACCAGCCGCGCCGTAGGTTTGTTGCGCGACCTCTTCAACCCTTCTTTTGAGAATATTCACGTCAACGACGAGGCTGTGTACAATGAAATTAAAGACTATGTATCACTGATTGCGCCCGACCGGGCTAATATCGTGAAACTGTACAAAGGTCAACTTCCCATTTACGACAATTTCGGTATCACCAAGCAGATTAAATCATCGTTTGGTAAAACAATCTCTTACAAGAGTGGTGCCTATCTGATTATTGAGCACACTGAGGCGCTTCACGTAGTAGACGTGAACAGCGGTAACCGCACCAAGAATGCCAACGGGCAGGAAGGTAACGCACTCGAAGTAAACCTGGGAGCCGCCGACGAGCTGGCCCGCCAATTGCGATTAAGAGATATGGGTGGTATCATTGTCGTGGACTTCATCGATATGAATGAAGCCGAAAACCGTCAGAAGCTTTATGAACGAATGTGTGCCAATATGCAGAAAGACAGGGCACGGCATAATATTCTGCCGCTTAGCAAATTCGGGCTAATGCAGATTACACGCCAACGTGTGCGTCCGGCAATGGACGTCAACACGACCGAAACCTGCCCCACTTGCTTCGGCAAAGGCACTATCAAGTCGTCCATTCTTTTTACGGACACTTTGGAGAGTAAAATTGATTACCTGGTCAATAAACTGAAGGTTAAGAAATTCTCGTTACACGTCCATCCGTATGTTGCCGCTTATATCAATCAGGGACTCGTTTCCCTGAAACGGAAGTGGCAAATGAAATACGGATTCGGTATCAAGATTATTCCAAGTCAAAAACTCGCATTTCTGCAATATGTGTTCTATGATACACATGGAGAGGAAATCGATATGAAGGAAGAAATCGAAATCAAATAAACAGAAAAGGCGGCCCGGTCAAAACGAGCCGCCTTTTTGTTTTATCTATTTTTCTTCAACTATCCATTTTTCAATATTACGGGTTTCCGCACTGAAATTTACTCCTATTTTAAAGAGTTTCCGTTCATCCATCTCGAAAGGAAGAGCGTAATGCTTGTCATTTATCTGCTGCAATGCTTCTTCTGCCGTACCGTTCAGTTTAAATTCCATGATATAGATGAATTTGTCTGTCTGCAAGACAAGGTCGATGCGTCCTTCGCTTGTATGATATTCCACTTTGGCATAGAAGCCGACCAGTTTAAAAACGATGAAAAGCACGTTCTCGTAATGCAATTCCTGATCGCGAATCACTTCGTAGGTGGTATCTGCAAAGAAGCTTTGCAAGCGACGGAAGAAAGAACTGTAATCGCCGGAACGTACTTCACGAACAAATTTCTGAATTTCAAACGGAGATTCTACCTTATTTACATTCGCATAATAAGGAAGCAGGAAACGGACAAATCCTTCTTCTACTTCACGATTCGGGAAACCTAACCGATACATTCCAAATTCTTCATCATACCCTTTAATGGTGAGGTAGCCACTCTGATAAATCACCGGAATGGGATTAGTAGATTCAGAGTCTATGCTATTCAATACTTGGGCGTCGGTTTCTTCATGCGTCATCCGCTCCAAGTCATAATGATGTTTTTGCAGCAATTTCACCAGATAGGTCGGTGTGCCCGTTTCAAACCAATAGCTGCCGAAATCCTTACGTTTGAAAGCATTAAGCAAACTGAACGGATTGTACATACCAATAGAATTGTGCGTAAAATGGTAACCGTCATAGCACTCTCTCAACTCTTCACAAAGTTTATCATACGTTATTCCGCGCGCAGCAGCAAATTCATGAAGCTCTGTTTCCAAATTGTTGTGGATTTCACGCTCGCTAATGCCACAGATTTCGACATACTCATTCCACATGGATATATCATCCAAGTTGTTCAAGTCACTAAACACACTGACTTTGCCAAACTTTGTCACACCGGTAAGGAATGCAAACTTGATGCAACCGTCCATTGTTTTAAGCGCTCCATAAAAAGGCTTTAATGTATTCCGAAATTGCTTTTGCAATTCTTCATTACCGATGGCTTGCAACATGGGTTTGTCATATTCATCGACAAGAATAACCACACGTTGCCCCGCCAACTTACAAGCGCGCTCTATGATACCGGCAAAACGCAAGGAAAACGAACGTTCGGACGGCTCGGCACCATATAGTTTTTCCCATGCTGTCAGCGATTTATCAAGTATATTATCCAGACTTTCGGATGTATCATATTTCTCGATATTAAGGTCCAGATGCAGTATAGGATATTTGATCCAGTCCTTTTCCAGTTTTTCCACAGCCAGCCCTTCAAACAGTTCTTTCTTTCCTTGAAAATAGGCCTCTAAGGTGGAGACGAGCAGACTCTTTCCGAAACGGCGCGGACGACTCAAGAAGTAATAACTTCCGGTCTTTACCATTTGATACATCAGTGCTGTCTTATCAATATAGAAATAACCGTCATTACGAATTTTTTCGAAATTCTGAATACCGATCGGATAAATTTTATGGCTCATATTCTCTTCTTTTATTAATCAATGCCTTTCTTGCAAAGATATATATTTTTAATAGAAATCTTTGTCATGGCAGGTTAAAAGATTCTTTTCAATCATTCATTCTGCACATTTCCCCGGAAACTTAGGGACGATAAAATAAGGGGATAATGACTGCACAAAATTACGAAAAGCCCGGACTTTCGCAAGCTCGGGCTTTCTGTATCTTGAGGACGTCTCCTTTACCTATAGGGAAATGGGCGACTAGCAATTGATTCTAGTACAACAAAAAAAGACGTCCCAAGAGTAAAGATAAAAGGGATGCCAGTAGGAAATGTGGGGAGGCATCCCTTTTCTAATAGAAGAACAAAGATGGAAGGATGGACTTTCACAAGCTGTGTCTCTTCGCTTTGTCACTTCTCAACATATAATCTTCACACTTCGGTGAAGAAGGGTTTCATATTTATGGAGAGAACGCACTTCAACAAGCACGGGCTCTCCTATTATGTTATATCATTCTAGAGATAGCTCCCACCTCTGCCAGAGGCAAATATAGAGGAGCTATCTAATAGAACATTAAAGGATTTCAAATTAATCCGCAAAGAGAGCAGTAGGGAATGTTACTGTCTTCACCACAGGTGCAGGAGATGTTGCGCTCCAGCTGATTGAAGGAGTAATAGTAACTGTCACTACCAAATCTTTCACAAGACCCTTCAAGGCCTTACCAGCATCTGTTAATATCAATTTCTGTCCAGTAGAATCAAACTTGAAGTTAGTTTTGTCACTTAGTTCTACCTTAATAGAATATCCATAAAGAGCAAGAACAGCGTCAGCGGTAGTCAAAGTACCAGTGTCATAAGTGTTATTATCTGCAGTCGGCCACATTGCCTTGCCTTTTCTGTCTTTCCATACAATGTCACCTAATACATCAATCTCTGAATCTATGGTTTCAGCTGTATACGCTGTTGTGATACCTTTTTTAGCGTCCGTTGCACCAAATTCCGATTTAAGCAATTCTGATAATGAGATGAATTGAATCTTTTGGTTAGCAATTGAAGCAGGTTCAGTAGCATCGTTAGGCTGACAATTTACATCTACAGAGAATGCCATATTGTCTTTAGCGTGAGCCATGTCTACTGTGAACTTATCGTTAGCTACACTTCCTACATGATCGTCACCATTCTTGTCAACATCATACGTAATGCTGTTGTATATACCTGAAGTAACTCCGCCAGTAATAGCGTTCCATGTAGTAAAGATTGAGCCCATTTCTCTTTCGAGACTGATGCTCTGAATCTTATCAGCATTCTTAGTTTCATTAATCAGAAGAGACACCTTGCCATCTTCAGTCCACATACCTGAAGTTTTTGTAAATACAGGCGTCTTATAATCAACAGTTACCGGTAATTTGAATACAATTTGCTTCGTTGCGTCAACGTCAACTGTCAATACGGCTTCCATAGTACCCTTGTATGCAGCGGTTACTGTCAGTTTCAGGTTATCATATTTAGTATCACCAGAAGCAATACCACTAAACTTCACTTTATCTCCATCGTTAGCCGTGGCAGTTGAGCTAGCAAGTTTAGCAGTAGTAATAGCGTCTTTGATTGCCTTAATATTAGCTGCTGACACAGCAATGTCGGATTTTTCTGATTTATTCCAAACTACCGTCTGTGCTGCCAAAGATTTTGTTTCTATTTGCTTGAAGGTGACAGTCAGTTTAGCCGGAGCAGAGGAGCCACCGACGCTAGAATAATCAATGCCCTCATGAGTTTCTCCATCAAAAGGAATACCATTTGTAGTTATATAGCAGACTTCAACCTTTGCTTCTTGCCCTTTGGTAGAAGTGATGGTTTGTTTGCCGGCTTCGTTCGTCCCCAATGTTACACCTTCAGGAGCATCGGCTGCCAACTTATAATAATATGCATAGACTGTACTCAAATCCATAGGAGTGGTGGTAGCTGCAGCTGCCAAGTCATCCAAAACCTGTACCTCACCAACTTTTGCGGACACTGCTGCATCTACCAGTTTAGTAGCACTTGTAACTGCTTCCGGTTTGATTTTAACATCATAAGCAGAGATTATTTCATTGTTCCATGCGTCTTTTGTACAGAATGCGTATGCTTCATCTGCAGGAAGGGCAGTTTCCAAATTCAAGCCATCTTTTAGTGTAACAGTAAGGTCGTAAACACCACGATTCACTTTGGCTTCGGTAGCACGTGTCAATGGTTTTGCAGTTTTATTTTGTTCAATCTTAGAGATAACAAAATTAGCTTCATTTTGAGAATTCATCAAATAGATTTGATATTTGCTATCAGTAAAGTCAGGACCTACTGGATTAATCAACGCATTCAACACGCCGGAATTAGTTATTAACAGGTCATTTTTCTTAAATTCTTTTTTCTCATCCTCCATACCAAAAGTGAAATCAGCTTTGCATTGAGCATAACTTAATTTAAGTTCCTTTGTTCCGCCTGCAGTGATTTTACCATTCTCAATAGTCACTCCTTCAAGGCTACTAATCAAAGCTGCAGTAGGCAGAATAGTTGTTAATTCTGTTCCAGTAGTTTTATCTTTTACATGTAGAGTAAAGCTAGGTAATCCCTCATTCTGTACAGCATAAACAGTGGCTGACGAATAATCACCTTTCACCCATTTATCTGTAGCGTCATCATAGAAATACCAATAATCTTTTTCAAATTCACCTGTTCCATCACCAATAAAAGGAGATTTTCCGGCAGGACCAGCAGGACCTTCGGGACCAACAGGACCGATAGGACCTTCGGGGCCAACAGGACCGACAGGACCTTCGGGACCAACAGGACCAACAGAACCTTCGGGGCCAACAGGACCAACAGGACCTTCGGGGCCAACAGGACCGACAGGACCAGTAGCACCGGTCTCACCCTTTTCACCTCGTGCCGGTTTCCCAGTATCAACACCGTCTATAAACCAGTTTCCATTTTCTCCAATTTCAACGACAGATCCATCTTTACCATTCACAATAGAATATTTATTTCCATTGTTGAAAGTAATTTCAAATCCACCAGTGATACTTTTAATGTCTGTTACCCAATTACCTGCATTCACTTTTGCTTGCAGTTCAGCAAGACCTGCCGCATTGGCATCAATCTGCGTTTGCAGATTGTCGATGTCATCATCATAGTCTTTACAGCCTACATAAGTGACAGTAGCAAGCGTCAATGCCCCGAAAAGCATTACCCTAACAAAATTTTTCTTCATAACTACTTAAAAATTACATTAATAATATATTATTAAACACTAAGTTTCAATAATAGACCGCCCGTTACTTTGTAGGTAACGGAGAAACCTTTGTTCCTGCTCTTTTGGAGTAGTCAATACGGAAAAATGAAACAATATGCGATTACATTTTTACCCCTGCTTCTTAGAAGCGGCAGAGGGGCGGGAGACCTTTTGCAAAATTTAGAAGTTAACAAAGCCCTAATACAAAGAATCCGCGTGTTTTATTTGTTTAATTCCTGTTTTGAGTAGTTTATTAGAAAAAATGTATGATTTCGTTTGGTTGTTTTAAGAAATATGCTCATATTTGCACCGATATTTCAACCCGTTACCTACAAAGTAACAGAATAAAAATCAAGCACTTACACCGACCACAGATCGTTTTATAAAATCAAGTACCTGCATATTTGCTTCATCAATTTTCTTATTTCGGAAAGGCTTCAAATAAGTTTCTGTCACGGTGATGGACGAATGTCCCATCGCTTCGGAAATAATACCCGGATGAATTTCGCAATAATACGCAGTCGTAGCCCAGGTATGGCGGGCGGTGTACGAGCTCAACCGGTCTTTGAGTCCCAATGCCTTTCCTAATAATTCCAACTGATAATTAAAATTGCGCAATGCCAGTTGATATTCCCTATACGCCTTTGGCGAACCTTCGTCACTATGAAGAATCGGGAACAAATAAGGCGACTGTTCCTCCCGATTCATATACTTTTGCAAAAGAAACATCGCTTCCGTCGTCAACGTCACAGACAACGGACGTCCCGTTTTACGACGACGATAACTAATCACATTTCCCCGGAGATCACTCTTGCGCAAATAAGCCAAGTCGACAAAAGGCAGTCCCCGAAGCAAGAACATAAGAATGAACAACTCCTGCGCCCCCTTCATGGCAGGAGTGATGGCGTCCGACTGCAACAGACGGGCAAATACCTTCTTCATATCCTCCATATCCAATGCCCGACGGCGGTCTGCCCGCGTACCTGTATATACGGAGCGAAAAAGATGCGGCACGTATGATGCCTTCCGAAGATCGACAGCGCGATTGTAAACCGCACGCAACGTGCGAAGATACGTAGACACCGTATTCCAACTACACCCACGTGCACGAAGACTACCCTCAAAATGCTTCAGCCACTCCGGAGTGATTTCCCGAAACGACAAACGATCGGAACCCTGAAAAGTAAGAATCGCATTCAACGTACTTCTGTATACATGAGCAGTCCCTAAATTTCCACTCTGCTGCAAATCAACAGCCACTTGTTTCATAAACAAAGTAAAACTTTCCTTTTTCATTAAAAATAAATTAATAATTAATATTTACTTTTCCCACATTTTACTTTAGTAAAATACAAAAATATATCTTCAAAAATTTACATACATAAAATCTAAAAAATAAAAACTAAAACATTTACATTAATCATCAAAGTAAATTTCATACATTTGCGCAATTTTTCAAACAACATATTATTTTAACCATTTAAAGTATAAAAAAATTATGAACAACAATGAACCAGCTGCCGAACGCTACAGCATTAATGGATTCAAGTATTTCTCCGAATTGGCGAAGGAGTATTTTCCCGATCTGGCAAACGCTTCTTCCGCCAGCAAAAAAATGCGCAAACGCATTAAAGCAAACAAGACATTGAACGAACAACTGGTTGCTGCGTATTACACCAGCCAAACAATCGATGTCAGTCCTGAAATGCAGCTAATCATCTACCGACACTGGGGACCTCCCCACATTGACTTGCCGACAAACGTTTAGCGCGTAACAGAAAACGAAAACACGGACAAGAAATAAAAGGAAAATCGAACTATATATTTTTAAATATATCATTTATCTTTTATTGTTTATTATGTATTCCACTTTGCGTTCATCACTTTTTTTCAAAACGAAGATAACTACCAATCATACAGCTATTTACAGAAAGAAAAAAGCGTTCCACAAAGCGTTCGGCAAAAATGACCGTTTTTTCACTACAAACAAGACCTTCGAATCCCCCCAAACGAAGGCTTTGTTTTTTCTCCAACAGAAGCTCCACCAGTCACAAACAGAAGCTCCACCAACCACCAACAGAAGCTCCGCCAACCACCAACAGAGCATTCGTTCCATCCCCACTCCTTCCCCGGCTTCATGAAAGAAGAAAAAAACAGCCATTTGCGCATCGCGGCACCCTTTATTCATCCACACCCGTCCGCACGGAACCACACCCCTTGCGCATCGCACAAGAACGGCGTACCTTTACAGAAATTTAAAACGATAACCCAATGAACAATTTCAATTTTGAAGCCATGATGGAACATGGTTTTCTCATTATCCCCAAAGCCCTGCTACAACAACAGATAGAAGACCCGAACATAGAAGCCGGAGAAATAGAAGCGCTCCTGAAAATCCTGATGAAAGTAAACTATTCGGACACGTTATACAGCGACCGGCAGCACAAAGACTACCTGTGCAAAAGAGGCGAAAGCATGTTCAGCTACCGCGACTGGAGCCGCATTTTCCGCTGGTCTGTCGGAAAAACCTTCCGATTCATACACGCCCTTGCCATCCTGGGGATCATCGAAATCGTCCCCCATCCCAACAACTCGTCCCTGCATATCCGTGTCGTCGAATACGACAAATGGGTAGGAGCCCCCGACAGCGGCAAGCAGAAAAAGAAAGCCGTCAACGAGAAGTTCCGCCTGTTTTGGAATGAGTTTCACAGCATCACGCAGCTTCCCAAAGAAAACATCGCCAAAGCGCAACGCGAATGGAAAAAATTAAGCGACAAGGAACAGCAACTCGCCATCGACAAGGTAGAAGATTATTATTTCCACCAAACAAACATCAACTACCTGCTCCACGCCGCCAGCTATTTATCCAACAAAGCTTTCCTAAACGAATACTGATAAAACGAATCCCAATTAAACGAAGACTGATTAAACAAACACTGATTATGAATACCGAAAACAGAGTTTCACCACAGGCTCCCGAAATAGAAGAAGCCATCATCGGCGCCTGCCTGATAGAGCAGAGGGCTATACCACTGATAGCCGACAAGCTGCGCCCCGAAATGTTCTACGTCCTGCGCCACCAACTGATCTACGCCGCCATACTGGCTATGTACCACGCCGGAATGAAAATAGACATCCTCACCGTAAAAGAAGAGCTTTCCCACCGCGGAAAGCTCGAAGAGGCGGGCGGAGCGTTCGGCATCACCCAGTTGAGCAGCAAAGTGGCGACTTCCGCCCACCTCGAATATCACGCGCAGATCGTACACGAGAAATATCTACGACGCGAAATGACCTTGGGATTCAACAAACTACTCGCCTGCTCGCTAGACGAAACGATGGACATCGACGACTCGTTGATGGACGCGCACAACCTGCTCGACCGTCTGGAAGGCGAATTCGGCCACAACAACCACATGCGGGACATGGATGAACTGATGACCGCCACCATGACCGAAGCCGAAGGACGTATTGCCAACAACATAAACGGAGTGACCGGCATCCCTACCGGACTGGCAGACCTGGACCGCATGACGTCCGGACTCCAAAACGGCGAACTAGTGGTAATCGCCGCCCGTCCCGGCGTAGGAAAAACGGCATTCGCACTACATCTGGCACGAAACGCAGCCATGGCAGGACATGCCGTAGCCGTCTACAGCCTCGAAATGCAAGGAGAAAGACTGGCCGACCGATGGCTGACAGCAGCCAGCGAAGTCAGTGCCCGCCATTGGCGGTCGGGAACCGTCAGCCCGCAAGAGCTTGCAGAGGCACGCACGGCAGCCGCCGACCTCAAACGTCTGCCGATACACGTAGACGACAGCACCTCGGTCAACATGGAACACGTACGATCCAGCGCGCGACTGCTGCAAAGCCAACATGCGTGCGACGCGATCATTATAGACTACCTGCAACTCTGCGACATGACAACCGGCCAAAACAACCGCAACCGCGAACAGGAAGTGGCACAAGCCACCCGCAAAGCGAAGTTGCTGGCCAAAGAGCTAAACGTACCGGTGGTACTGCTTAGCCAGCTAAACCGCGAATCGGAAAACCGCCCCGCAGGCCGCCCCGAACTGGCACATCTCCGCGAAAGTGGCGCAATCGAGCAGGATGCGGACGTCGTGATATTACTCTACCGCCCCGCCCTCGCACGAATAACAACCGACCGCGAAAGCGGTTACCCTACCGAAGAACTAGGCATAGCAATCATAGCCAAACAACGCAACGGAGAGACGGGAAACGTATACTTCAGGCATAATTCGGCAATGACAAAAATCACCGAATACGTCCCACCGCTGGAATACATGCTGAAACATGCTAAATAGATACAGATTCACCCCGATTCCATACAATTTTATATTACAATATATAGCTGTATGGAATTTCTTTTTTTATTTCATTATTGATATAAAATAAATAGCAAAATACTTGACTTTCCCTTTCAAATTTCGTATATTTGTAATGTCAACAAGGACAGAAAATATTATTACTTAAACCTTAACTTTTTTAATTGTATGAATGTATTAGTGGAGCGCTATCAGCGCAGAAAGTATGTGAATCAGCCGGATTCACAGATGTTGTATTATGTACGCCAGAAATCGGGTACAGTGAGAGTGATGGACATCAACAAGCTGGCCGATGCCATCGAAGCGAACTCATCGCTTACAGCAGGAGATGTGAAGCATTCCATCGAGGCTTTTGTTGAGCAGTTGCGCCTGTCGCTTACCCAGGGCGACAAGGTGAAGATCGACGGATTGGGCACGTTCCATATCACGTTGAGCAGCGAAGGGGCGGAAAAGGAGAAGGATTGCACGGTGCGCAATATCCGCAGAGTAAATGTTCGTTTTGTGGCAGACAAGGCACTTCAGCTGGTGAATACGAGTCATGCCACTACCCGAGGCGAGAATAATGTCGATTTCATCCTGGCCGGAAAGGGTGACGGAGAAGACGCGGATGGTGGAAACAGCGGTAGCGGTGGAAGCGGAGAAGCTCCGGACCCGGCAGCTTAATCATTAAAAACAGTGCCGCATGGGTATTACAGAGTGATTTCTACAGTTACTCTCCATGCGGTTTCTGTTTTCTTCTACATTTATTTTTTAATTCTCAATTTTCAATCCTCAATTTATTAAAATGCTCGATAAAATCATAGAGATCATTATGACGATCCTGCCCTTTCTGGGCAGTAATCGCAAAAAGCGCAAAGTAATGGCGCAAGAAGTAAAAGAGTTCAGCGAACTGGTGAAAGACCAATATACTTTTCTGATGCAGCAATTGGAAAAAGTGTTGAAGGATTATTTCGACCTTAGCTCGAAAGTGAAAGAGATGCATACGGAGATATTCTCATTAAGAGATCAGCTGGCACAGGCTGCTGCCTTACAATGTATTAATAAGGAATGTGCACAACGTAGTGCAGCAGAGGCATGATAATGATTCAATTAATGCAAATTATGGAACCTGTGCAATTTACAGAACCTATTCAATCTATTTAATCCATTCATGAGAACTATAAACCTGATAGTAATCCATTGCTCCGCTACGCGCGAAGACAAGAGTTTCACAGAATATGACCTGGACGTCTGTCATCGCAGACGAGGATTCAACGGAACGGGTTATCATTTCTATATCCGCAAGAACGGGGATATAAAATCTACCCGTCCGATAGAACGAATTGGTGCGCACAGCCGCGGTTTCAACAAAGAAAGTATAGGTATCTGCTATGAGGGCGGACTCGATTGCAAAGGACAACCGAAAGATACCCGTACCGAATGGCAGAAACATTCGCTCCGGGTATTGATTCTCGCTTTATTGAAAGATTATCCGAATTGCCGGATCTGCGGACATCGGGATCTAAGTCCCGACCTGAACGGAAACGGCGAAATAGAACCGGAAGAATGGATCAAGGCCTGTCCCTGTTTTAATGCTGAAACGGATTGGGATAAAGTCTAAAAAAAATAGCTTTATTATAATTTAGGCACGGATAACACGGATTTCACGGTTGCTTTGTACAAGCATAGCACTAACCGTGAAATCTATGTAATCCGTGCCTAATCTTTAACTTATGATTTTGCTAGACTACGCGTTATCAAAGGTTGTTTCAAACCGACGCAATATGCTGTCTAATTTTCCAACGAGGTAAAAAGGTAGATTTATCAATTTGAATTCTTTTCCGTCTGCCGTCTTTACCTCATCCACAGCATAAGGCTGCGACCATATTCTGACTGCAACAGTCTGATTAGAGTGATTCATAAAAGAATGTAAGGAACGCAAGTGGGCGTTATGCCCTGATTTGACTTCAATGGGATAAACCATAGAATCCTGCACCCACACATAATCGACTTCTGCATTAGAACCACTTTTATTACGCACCCAGAAACAACGTTTCTGACTGACTTTATCTGTCAGTGTCAACAGTTCTTGCGCTACAATCTGCTCCGCTATCATACCACGCCAAGCATCCATTATATCTTTTGCTCCCAAAACCTCTTTCTGTACTTGTGCCGCATAATTCACCAATCCTGTATCTAACCAGACCAGTTTGGGCATACGCTTTATTTCAGGAGTGGCCGGAACTTCCGTTGCCGTAGTCGGATAAACTAATTCCAGCAACATCGCCTTTTCCAATAAACGAAAAGCCTCTCCCACTTCCCGAGCATTATAAGACGAACCAGCAAATCCTCCTAAAGTTATAATTTGTCCAGCTTTATGCCATCCTTCTTTTAATATAAAGCGAATCACTTCCGGAAGTTGTTTTCCCAAAGCATATTTTTCCACATCATCCCGGTAGCCTTGCAAAAGAGTTTCATAAGTGGACTCCAAGGATAAAATATCCCTGCGCTCCGCATAGAGTTGCACAACTTCCGGCATACCTCCAATCAACGTATAGATATTAAACAATAACATCAAACGATCATGGAAAGCGAGAGTGATTTCAGGCTTATCTAAAACGGATAATAAAGGTTCTTCTCCAACAGCACCCAGAAACTCGCGAAATGAACAAGGACGCAATGCCATATATTGCACCCTTCCCACCGGAAATGAAACACGTACATCTATCAGGTTTTCTAATAATGAACCGGCAGCAATTACATAAATATCAGGTAATTCTTCATAGAAATAGCGTAATAACGCTACTGCCTTTGCTGAATTTTGAATTTCATCAATAAAAAGTAATATAGTTCCTTCATTCCTTATCTTTCCACAATGTGCAAAAAATAAAGGCATCAAATCTTTTAGAGATACATTCAACTCAAACAAGGATGCTGCCTCCCGTTTCTCCAAATTCAAATACAGGTAATTGTCAAACTGCTTTCCAAATTCGTTGACTACCGTTGTTTTACCGACTTGCCTTGCTCCACGCAATATCAAAGGCTTTCTATGCGTATCGTCTTTCCATCTTTCCAGATGAAATAAGATATCTCTTTTAAACATAAACCACAAATTTATTGATTTTCAGCAACAAAGTTATAAAGAATTTCCAAAGATGGGGCAAAATACCATTGATTTTGTTTCAAAGATGGGGCAAAAGTCTATCGTTCATGTTTCAAAAATGGGGCAAAGCCACCTAATACTGTCGTAAATATGGGGCAAAAAGAACGTATTTACAATCAGCTAATCTACAAATTAGACGACTTACCATGTACTAACTCCAATCGTACATCGTAAATCGTCTAATCGTAAATGAACTTAATCGTAAATTATTTTTCTACTTCACGTCGAATGCAGCATCAATCAACGCTTTCAAGTTCAGATAATGACTTCTGTATATTCCACTGGAAGCATTTGCCGCATTGGTCAGGTCTCTTCTAAGATCAGTCAACTGTCCGCGTGCAATAGTCGGTGCTTCAGAAGGGAAATCGAAAGCTACGAGCGAATAACCACCCAGACTTCCGAGCGAACCGGAACTGTTCTTCGGTTTATCAAGCATTCCAATCAACGCATTGACATAAGTCTTTTGCAAACTACGTTGGGAAGCATCCGGTTTCTTTCCTCCTTGCATATCGCTCCAGATACTCTTCTTCAAATCACGGAACAAATCGTTGGCTGTGTATGCCTTCGCTCCGTTGACCAGTTCGTTGTCCGTCATCTTATCAAGTGTGCGGCTGCTAAGCAGTTGTTTCAATGTACTGCTCTGTACACGGTAGATCGAATTGAAAGTATTGATACCAGTTCTTTCGGACAGTTTATCATCCATCAGCCAGGTCGGTGTGGTAAACAGTTCCTTGTTCAGGAAGTCGACCGCTTTCTTCTGAATATCCTTCGGAACATATTCCACCGCTTTCATGTCTGTCTGTTCCACAGAAATCGGATTGTGGTAGATACCGGCCACATTGGTAGCCACATGGCCCATGTACAAGTCGAATTGTCCCACCACATTCTGATACAAACGGACAGCTTTCATATAACCCTCATTCGGTTCATAAGTCCAGTTCATGATTTCAGGCATCACACGTTTCAGGTTTTTGATTCCATACGAGCTTGCCAGCATGGCATCATCTCCCAAATCTTCACTCTGGTTGCGGGGATCGTTTCTGTCGAGTTCCGTTCCGAACGTATAGCGTTTGTCCTCCCGCAGCTTCTCAATGATCCACTTATTCAAATGAGGTATTTCGGCTTCCGCCGTTTCATATTCAGGCATCCAACGATAGCCCCATTCAATCGCCCATTTATCATACATACCGATACGGGGGAATATTCCCGAACGTGAAACGTTGTCTTCCGGCTGTGCCACATAGTTGAAGCGTGCATAGTCCATGATAGACGGTGTATGACCGTTGGCTTCCACCCATATTTTGTCTCTAAGTTTCTCTACCGGGACGGTATTGGAAGAACCGAAGTTATGACGCAGTCCTAATGTATGTCCCACCTCGTGGGAAGATACAAAACGTACCAGTTCGCCCATCAGTTCATCGTCGAACATCGGTTTGCGTGCTCCCGGATCAATGGCTCCTGCCTGCACGATGTACCAGTTGTAAAGCAGGCTCATCACATTGTGATACCAGTTGATATGCGTTTCAAGAATTTCACCGCTGCGAGGGTCGTGCACGTGAGGTCCGCTTGCGTTCGGAATATCGGAAGGCTTGTACACGATAGCCGAATGGCGGGCGTCTTCCAAGCTCCAGGTAGGATCGTCCGTCGGTGCTTCTTTGCCGAAGATTGCATTTTTGAATCCTGCTTTCTCAAAAGCGGCTTGCCAGTCGTTCACTCCCTGAATAAGGTACGGAACCCATTTCTTCGGAGTGACAGGGTCGATATAAATGATAATCGGTTTCTTTGGTTCCACCAATTCGCCACGCAGGTATTTCTCGCGGTCTTCGTCTTTGGGTTCGAGACGCCAGCGGGTGATATTCGCTTTATACTTCACTCCTTGCGGATTCTCGTCAAAATCCTTATAGCTCACAGCAAAGTAACCTACCCGGTCGTCGTGCAATCTCGGTTTCATCGGTTCCTTGGGAAGTAATAGCATAGAGCTGTTCAGTTCGTAAGTCAACGGAGTGGTAGAGGTGGCAAAGAAAGCTGCCAGCAGTTTCTCAAGTCCACTGCCTCCTCCTTTCTTCCGCTGGAAGGTACGCACGGTACGTATTTCGATGTTTTGCGGAAAGGCTTTCAGTGTGTCGATATAACTGGCGTCGTCTACCATGCTGCTCGCTCCGATGTTGTCTTTCACCCGGCTGGTGAATGAAAACATTTCGTTGTCCTTACGGATATAGTCGGTCATGTCGATCACATAGTTGGTAGTTTCTCCTTCTTTACGGACAGTTTTCAGCGGGAAGGTGGCCACAATGGGTTGAACATTGGAGTTCAATACGGCCTGATACATACCCAGTGTATCAGCAGAATGTTCGAGATAAGAGATTTCACGCACGAACAGTTTGTCGCCGCGTCCTTTCTCGAAACGGATCACTTCGTCGCTGATGTAATCTCCCGGATAGCCTACTTTACGTTTCTGCGCGTCTACCGGTGCTTTCACAACTCTGTTCACAATCAAAATATCACGTCCGAAAAGAGAGTCGGCTATTTCGAAGAAATATTTACCATCTACGTAATGCACTTTAAAAAAGCCGTCCATTGTTTTGGCTTTGCCGGTGATTACTTTTGCGTAAGGTTGCAGAGCATCTTTCTTACTCTTGGCAATGGAGTCAGCCTTGGCTTTATCCACCGCTTCCGTCTTGCTCTTCTTTTTCTTCTTTTTCTTGAAGATGTCCGTCGATTGTGCTCCGGCCAATGGGATAATCATTGCCAGAATCATCAGAATTGAAACTAATTTCTTCATGCTTTCTTTTTTAATATTTATATACAGATACAAAGATAATAATTATTCGATACCGGCAATATCTTTCATATTCAGGTTATTATCCGTCGACCAGAAACCTGTTTTAGGTTTGCCTGAAGTCGTATATTCCTGTCCGCCGATTGTCAGCGTAAATTTATAGGTATAATTCATCCCCTCTTCAAAGGGAACGGCAACCATCATGTAAGCAGTTTCCAGTGAGGCCGGAAGCCCGAAAGCCGGAAATCCGGCATTTACCACCAGGCCGTCGGGAATGTTATAAGTGACGCTGTTCAAAGGAGTACCACTGATTTCACCGGTGGCCAGATTAACGGTAGCTCCGTCTGCATAAGACAGGGGATGTTCGTCGCAGGTTACCACAATTTTAGTGCAGGTTTTTCCAGCTAAAGCATCGGGACATTCCAGTGCGGGCAAGGTGAGCTGTGAAAACAGAGATTTGAATTCTCCCAAAGTAACCGTAGCTGCCGAATAACTGGAAGTGGTGGCCGAAGCGTATGCAAAGCTATATTTACGATTAGGCATAAATTCGGATGCATAGTATTCCTGCACTGAAATGTTTGGCAAGGCTACCGTTTTGTAATCTTGTGAAGCTGCACTATAAGGGGTATATGCATAAATCGTGTGATCGCCACTTTTAAATCCTGCAGACAGTTCGGAAGAAGGATTCAAAGTCACCTCATCAGTCACATAATCCTCTTTGTCATAGGTGATGTAGGTCTTGCCCTCATATTCCATCATAGTAGCTTTAGCTACTTCCGACGGAGCATACGGCAAGTTTTCCTGCGGTTTGCCGTCAGACAATACGTATATTCCTATCTTGTCCGCTTCAATCCATCCCTGGCTTCCATGAGAGTACACATTATAGGCACCGGAAACAGCTATTTTTCCTACTACAGGAATGTCTATATCTTCTTCTTCACCATCATCATCGCTGCTGCAACTTACTGAAGACAACGCCAAAGCCACACAAGTGGCAAAATAAAACAGTCTATTTTTCATACTTTTCTCGTTTTAAATGATTAATTATTTACTGATAGGTTATTTTCTTTTTCTAATATTCTCCTTCATAGTTCGTGCACCACACCATCCCTTTCACATCGCCAAAACCGGTGAAAGTCTGTAACTTCAGATCGGGTGAGAAACCTTCGAAAAGGCGTACCATCTGGCTCTTGTTTACGTCAATGACGGTGATATTTCCATTTTCTTGCGAAAGCGCCAGCCGGAAGTTAGGATCAGTGCTATTCCCTCCGTAGCCATAGAACTCGCAAACGATGGGGCTTCCGCTGATGCCGGTGATACGGCTGTCCGCTGTGTAAGCTAATACGTGATTGCGCATCTGCATACTGTACACATAGAGGTTCTTATCTCCATCGGTAAAGTAGAAATAGGGATTCTTCTCAAAGTTGGAGGACATCTTGATTATGCTTTGCGGAGTCAACAAAGAGCCGCCACTGAATCCGTATTGGTCTGTACCGGTGATAAGGTGGGAGTTATTATCCATTCCTTTCACAGCAAACTCATGCAGATTATAATTCCCGGTTCCCTGTACGTCGATCAATGACACATAGTTTGCCCAGAAAGTCAATCCGCCATTGGAGGCAACATCTATTTTTTCGTAAGCACCTATGGCAAGGCAGCGGGTTCCCGCTCCCATATCGTTCACCCGCAACACTCCGGAGGGGACTTCCAAATCCTGATCGTATGTTTTGAAGTAGACAATGGCGGGAGTATAAACTGCTCCCCATTGTGAATAATGTGCAATACCGATGAAACGGGCATTCTGCTCATCATACAAGATGCAACGTTCTTCATCGGCACACCAATAAGTGACATTGTGGAACGGTGCGAAGCAAGTGATGCGGCTGCCTCCCTCAAACTCATACGGCATGGCACCGTACTTCCCGTAATAAGGAATCGCTTTATTGTCAGTGCCTACGGCACGGATATACACTTCCCCCTGTTCGGAGCAAATCACGTAATATTCTTCCTTGAATGCGAAGTCCATTATCTTCAAGCCTTCCGGCTCTTTACGGTTTTCAAATTCGTCGGCAAGCCACATGTCTTTTTGCAACGAATTACCATCCAGCGTGACACTTCCACTACCCTGATTTATCAGGATTTTCGGCAAACCTGACACGTAGGAACCGGAGATAGAGCCTAATACATAATAGTAATAGATCCCGCGCGGGTCTGTACCCAGACCATCTTCGATGGTGTTTTCTACATCGTGCGTAGCCCGGAGGCCGGGATTGATGAAAGATAAAGAAGATTTTCCGTCTCCTTTGTCGGAGAGAATCATCCAGCCCCAGTCGAAACTGTTCTTTCCCGTCAGGGTATATTTATTGCTGATGTATGTTTCATTCGTTTCCTTATTGATGACTTTCAGTATCAGTTCGTACGTTCCGCCTTTTTCGAACTGATACTTCAGATGATAACCTGTGTAGATCAGTTCACGGTTCAGATACCATTGAACGGTGAAAAGTTCATCAACATTCCCGATGTCCGTTGAGAAGTTGATGGGCGCATCCATCTCGAAAAGGTCGCCTACCATAAACGTGTAGTCCGATGAAGCGGAGTTCACAAAAGAGACTTTGGTAGAGTTTGTATAGTCATAGTTTCCCAAATCGTCATAACAGCCGGTTATCACGAGAAGCTGCAGGATTGAAATGAATAGTATTGTTTTTCGCTTCATAATTTATTATCAGTTATCGAGAATGGTTTCATACAGCGGTGTCACTCCGTCTGTATCATAATATTGGTAATTGCCTTGCTGCCACTGGTCTTTCCACCAGGCCTTGAAGTCGGCTATCAGGTTGACAAACTCAATACCGGTGTATTTATCCAATGATTCGAGTATCTCACCATCCATGAAAATGATAAAAACACGGTATTTCATATCCGAATAAGTACCCAGATTGGCTGCCGAACTCTGGTTCCACCAAACAGGTTGGGAAATCCGGTCGGTCACTTGAATCGTGACGTATTGATATTCTGCCGGGCCTACCAGACAGTTTTCCACTGCATCCAGCGAAAGGGTAAGTGTATATTCTGTGTTGAGCAGTGCTTCATTACGATAGACGGTAACTTCGTAGGTATCTTCTGCCAGTCCGCTATGGAAGATGCCGGAAGTCAAAGGGGCATAATCGATGCCGGAACGGGCGGTGCTCTTCTCTCCCACTGCGGAAATATCACAGGTAGCATTTTCTTCGAGCAGGTAGCCAAGAAGTGTCATTTTCACTTTCACGGTTCCTTCCCGAAGCAAGGGTGCATCCGTGGCAAAATTGAATGTTATTTTCTGGGGAGACTTATCGTTCATGTAAGTGAAATAGACGTAGTTGTCTCCATGATAAACTTCCAGTTGCTCTTCGCTGCAGGAGGCGAAAACGAGCAGCAGGCAGAAGGTGGTATATGTCAATATTCGTTTCATCTTATCCGGGCATTAGTTGGTTGTTTCACTGGTAGGCAATGGAAGTACATAAGAACCTGTCATGTTGATTTCTCCTTCCTCGTCGGAATCGGGCACGGTGGAGAGGTTCATCCGTTTGTAGGTGTAGAAGGTTCCACCTTCGCCTATCATTTCTTTCCGTATATCGAGCAGTATTTCGGCATCCAGTTGTTCACGGGTGCTGACTGTCAGACTAAGGGTACGTTCAGCTCCACGGGCTTTTCGAACTGTTTCGAGGTAGTTGATTCCTTCGGTTATCTTGCCATTATAGCTACTGATCTCCGCCAGGATATGACAGATTTCACTGAACCGGATCACTGGTATCATCGGATTCTCCATTGCTTCTACTACTGATTCTACGGAAGGGTTATACTTCAGTGTGTAATACTTCGACTGGGTTTCATTGGTAGTCCCGATCAGGTAGGTGAACCGATAGTCGGTATATACGCCCGTATTGTCCGAAGCAAACAGGGAAGGGATATTTGCCAACGGCAAACGGGTGGTTGACGAAGAAGAGGAAGAGCCCCATACGGCCTGTTCATAATCCGTAGCCAGCTGTTTCTTGTACAAGCCGAACAATATGTCGTGGGAGACTTTTGTATATCGGGAATTGAGATTGCAGGTAATGTTCTCTCCTTCTGTAAAGCCTATCCACCGTTTCTGCTGGTAATAGGTGTTGTAAAGTTCTTTGGCGGCTGTCTCGGCATTCTTGTAGTAGGCAGGACCGGCATAGATGCAGACACGGGCTTTCAAGCCCAACAGTGCCAGATAATTAATGCGGATGCCACGATACCAGAAGAATGCTCCCATATCGTCTATATAGGAACCGGAGTTGAAGCGGTAGCGGGCATTCCATTCGGGAGTAGGCTCGTACATTTGTGAAGCATACATCGCTTCGGGATGGTATTCGGTGTCAAACTTCCGCAGAATGTCTTCCGCTTCGAGCAGGTCTTTCAGGACTTTCTCAATAAAATCGGTAACGGTGCATTTTTCTACCACTGCAGCTTCATATTTATCGCGGTAAGGAAGATAGGTGCCCGAAGGATTGGTTGCCGTTGCAGGGGCAAACAGGCGAAGCAGGTCAAAATGCATCATGGCTCTTAATGACAAGGCTTCGGCGTAAATGAGGTTTTTCTCTTCTTCTCCGTATTCGAACAAAGAGATGTCCGTGGGCCGGATGTTCTCGATGAGCTTGTTCAGGTTGGCTATCACTTTATAGCCTTTTTCCCAGATAGCTGTCACGACGGGTTCGGTGTCGACCGTGTTATAGATAAGTTCGGAAGCGTCGGCATACATCGGAGAGATGGTTCCGGCCTTTTGATTGTATTGCTGGGAGATGGCACTAAGGAATCCCCAGCTTAGTTGCTTACCGTAAAGTTCGTCGGACGCCAGATTGGTGTAGATACCATTCAGGGCGTTCCGGTAGCCGAAACCGGTGGAAAACAGATCGTCGTCGGCAATCGCATTTTCTGGTGTTACGTCCAGCCAGGCATTGCAGGAAACGGCTAACATTCCTGTCAGGGTTATTAGTATATGGCTGATTAGTTTCTTCATTTGTATGGTTAGAATATGATGTTAGTAGTCAGATTGAATGAACGCGAATAAGGATAATCCAGTCCCCGTTCCTGACGGATGGTAGACCAATAGAACAGGTCGTTCATCGTGAACGAAAGACGCAGGCCGGACAGATGGAGTTTCTTTAATTGTTCGGGACGGAAATTGTAGCTCATTGTCAATGAACTCCATTGCAGGGTATTGTTTTTCTGTACAAAACGCGAAGATGCGCCGGTGGTGACATTACGGTCACGAATATCTTTCATGGTGGTTATGTCTCCCGGTTTCTGCCAACGGTCGAGCAATACCCGCTTATCTACATTGTCATTTTTAATGTCGGCATTCTCTACATAGGAGACGAGGGTATTGTTGTAAGCATCTCCACCAAAAGTATAGAGGAAAGAAGCAAACATGGATAACTGTTTATAGGACAGGGTATAACCGAATGAGCCTTGTCCCTTGGGAGCTGTATCGCCAATAATGGTCCATTCGTCGGCAGACCATACATCGGTAACGTCACCATTCCGGCGAAGGTAGATTTCTTTGCCGTTTGTGGGGCTGATTCCCAATGACTTCATCCCGTAAATAGAGGTCAGAGAGGCTCCTTCGTAATATTTCAGGTATGTTTTAGCATATTTTGAATCGGAGCTGCTTTCGGGGTTATATCCGCTGAACAGTTCTTCCACTCTTTTATTATAGTCGCGCATTGCCTGGGAGATTTCAATAATCGTGTTTTTGTTTCTTGCAAAGCTGCCGTAGAGCTGGAAGAGCCAGTTTCTGTCACTGTAAAGTCGTGCCCGCAGTTCCAGTTCGACGCCGGTGTTTTTCACCTTTCCCATGTTTTCTTTGTAGGAGGTGAATCCGGTAGAGGAAGGGATGGTATAATCGGTTATCAGGTCGATGGTACGCTCGTCGTAGGCAGAGGCTTTCAGATAGATTTTATCGTGCCACAGTCCGATTTCAACTCCATAGTCGAGGGTGTATTTACGTTCCCATTTCAGGTTCGGATTTCCCATCTGATAGAGGAATACACCGTAGCCTGTGGGATACCAGCTGTCTGTTTGCAGCTGATACATATCTTTGGCCGAATAGAGGGAGAAGTTGGTCTTTCCGGTCAGTCCGTAGGAGACACGGAACTTCAACATGGAAAAGAGTTCATTCGACTTCATAAAATCATAATTATGAATGTTGATTCCTGCTCCTGTTGACCAGAACATGGACCATCTTTTATCGGAACCGAATTCGGAAGAACCGTCGATACGTCCTGTAAGGTCGGCGAGATAGATATTGTTGTAGGTGTAGTTGGAAGTGAGCAAGGCTCCTACCAAGCGGGTGGTATTATCGGAGCTGCTGGGCTTTCCGTATACTTCTGCCGCATAGTTTGAAGAGACAAGGTCGCCACCCGGAAATCCCCGGTAACGTGTTTCGGAAGCAGTGCTCTGCGTTTGTCTCATGTTGGAGGACAAGCAGATATTGAGATTGTGTCCCTTGAAGGTATTGTTGTACATGAGTGACAGGCTTCCGTCTATCACTGTTCTCTTTTGTGTGGATTCTGTTTTTTCACCATTGATGTTGCCTGTACTGGCTGAATAACTGGCCGATGCGGGATCTTTGTACAGATCACCGGTAGAATTTCTCATCAGGACGGAAAACTGACCGCGCAGACGCAGACCGTCGGTGATACGCCAATTCAGACTAAGATCATCGGTTACTTCATCATAACCGGAATGGTCGAAGCTGTTGTAGAAGTTGATTTCGTACAGTGGATTTACTTGTGTGCCGCTAGCCCCGTCGAACTTTTCGAGACGGCGCACATAATCGCCATTTTCATCATACAGACGCATATAAGGAAGTAAATGGGAGTAATCGCTGAATGAATTGAAGGGGACATCTGTACTTTTGTTATAAGTGTAGGTCACTTTGTTCTTTATTTGTAGTCCGCCAATGCGGTAGTCTACATAAAAAGCGGCATTGGCATTCTTACGGGAAGAGTGTTTCATCACTCCTTCCGTTCCTCTGAATCCCAGTTCCACTCCCCAGCGCACGTCGTTTTCTCCACCGTCTATGAAAACGGAGTGCTTATGGTTCAGAGCCGTGCGTAGTCCTTGAGAAAGCCAATAGGTATCGACACCTGTCAGTACATTATTGAGTCGTTGGTAGTAACCGTTGGTATAGGGGTCTATTTCCGGGGTGTTGCTGTCATATAGTCCTGCCAGGCGTTCGGTTTCCAGCTTCTCACGGGCGTTCACCAGATTGTAGGAGGATAAATCCGGCAGTTCGGCAGAAAGTACTCCGGAATACTGTACACGGAACTTTCCGGCTTCAGGCGCACGCCGTTCAATGACAATTACTCCGTTGGCCGCACGTGAACCGTACATGGCAGTGGCGGCAGCATCTTTCAGGATATTGATGCTGTGGATGCTATTCATATCGAGGTCGTATATCTTTTCTACATCGACTTCAAAGCCGTCCAGTATGAAGATAGGCAGGTTGGAATTACCGCTTAGCACTTCCCGCGAAATGGAGGAGGTGGAGGTCTGCCCAAGTGTCGTTTCTCCGATACCGGTCTGACCACGCAAGACGAATTGAGGCAGGCTGTTGGGATCGGAACCAGCAGCCAGATTCTCCTGTATTCTGAAAGAGGGATCGAAAGTCTGAATGGCCGAAATCAGGTTGTTCGGGTTGACTTTTAACAGGTCTTCTTTCTCTATCTTTGTGGTATTTCCAGTGAAACTTTCTTTCTGTATGGAGTTATAGCCGGTTACAATCACTTCCTGAATACTTTCGGTAGCTTCTACCATCTGCACATCGACTTTCTGCCGGGAAGTGACTTTGATTTTACGGGTTTCAAAACCGATGTAGGAATAGATAACCAGACCGCCTTTTTCGGGCAGGGTCAATACATAGCAACCGTTTATATCGGTAATTACACCAGTAGAATGACCATCCAAACGAATCGTCACTCCTACCATCGGTTCTTTAGAGAGTTTCTCAATCACCCGGCCATAAACATAATTTCCGTGTGGAGGAAGAAGATATGTCTCTTTTGAATTATTTTTGTTTTGGGCTATTGCATTAGTAGATAGTGATAAAATGTATACAAACAATAAGATTCTATTCAAAGCCCCGGAATTTAGCTTTTGCATAACGGATATATATAGTTATTACACCCGCAAAAGTATTCTTATATGATAGACGGAGCAATCACGAATTTTAGGTATTTTACACAACTATTATACCAAAATATAATTAAAGCAAAATCTTTTTGCTTCTGTTTAGGGATTAATCAATAGCAAAAAGAATAACTGCATCATTTATCCTCTATCAAAAGGCAAATGATGCAGCTGTCGGTTATATCTGTTTTTTTATAATGCCAGACGGTATATCTCTTTGCTGTCCTGTTTCGCTAATTTGACATAGTTGCCTACCAATTCACCTTTATTCCGGTGCAGACTATCTGCAAGGCGGTCGATGTCGGGATTCTCAATGCCAAGTTCTTTGAAGGTCACAGGCAGGCCGATGGAAGTAAAGAAGGATTTCAGACGGGAAATTCCTTCAAGGGCTACCGCCTTTTTATCGTCTGATTCTGCCACTCCCCACACTCGGATGGTGTATTGGGCTATCTTATCCACATTGTGTTCTGTCATCCATGTCATCCAGGCAGGGAAGATTACGGAGAGTCCGGCACCATGAGTCACGTTATAGATGGCGCTGATTTCATGTTCGAGGAAGTGGGAAGCCCAGTCCTCTTCACAACCTACACCACAGGTTCCATTGTGGGCGATCGTTCCGCACCACATCAGATTGGCACGGGCTCCGTAGTTTTCGGGGTCTTTCATGACGGTAGTTGCCTCTTTGATGATGGCAAGCAGGGTACCTTCGCACAGGCGATCGCCTATTTCTACATCTTTCGTGTTGGTGAAATAGCGTTCCATGATGTGTGCCATCATATCGGCAATGCCGCAGGCGGTTTGGAAAGGAGGAAGTGTGTAGGTCAGCTCGGGGTTCATCACGGCAAAAACAGGACGTAGTACACCGGGAGCACGGAGGCTTAATTTCTGTAAGCCATCGACTTTCGTGATGACGGTGTTACCGGAACCTTCGCTTCCGGCAGCAGGAATCGTTAACACAACGGCTACTTTCAATGCTTTCGTCACAATGGCTTTTCCGATGTAGAAATCCCAGAAATCTCCGTTGTAAGGAACTCCGGCTGCAATGGCTTTCGCCGTATCAATCACAGAGCCACCACCAACGGCGAGCATCATGTCTACGTTTTCTTTCCGGCAGAGATCGATTCCTTCATACACTTTCGTGTCTATCGGGTTAGGCTGTACACCACCCAGCATGCAATAGGGAATACCTACTTCCTGCAATGATTTCTCAACACGGGCCAACAAGCCGCTACGTATCACGGAACCGCCACCATAAACAATCATTATTTTGCGTGCACCGTATTTCTGTACTAACACTCCGGTCTGCGCTTCCGTATCCCGACCGAACACGAATTCAGTAGGGCTGTAAAAGATAAAATTATTCATTGTCGTTTTCTTTATAGGTCTTTTCGTCAGTCTTTTCTATAGATCCAAATAGAACTCCTTTGACAAGTTTTTCTATAAGTTCTTTTATAGAGCCCTTCATAAGAGTCTTTATAGATCAGACAAAGTTATAAATTTAAGCAGAATATCTTTCTTTTGATTGTTTAAAATTTCCTACTTTCATTAGTACAAGTCCGATTACAATCCAGACCATTTCGCGTATACGGGTAATCAAAGCGGCATAGACTCCGTAAGCTCCGGAAAGGGAAAGGCCGCCTACGGCGAGGGCAAAGCCACCTTCACGACCTCCCAATTGCATAGGCAGGAAAAACAGCAGATTAGCAAGTAAAGAAGAGAAAGCCGCAATCAGGCAGCAGTCGGCAAAGCTGACATGGGTGGTCAGCACGTTCAGTATCAGCCATATTTCAAGACAACTGACTACACGGGCGGTATATTCCAGTAAGAGGGCGCTATAAAAGGTTTGTTTCTTTTGTTGGTGGAGAAGGGCAATTTGTTTGTCTATATTCTCCAACTTCTCTTTATGCGCGTTTGCAAAATGAAATACTTTCTTTTTCAGAAAAGGAATACGACCACCCATACGGACAAAAGCCACAGCCATCCCCTGCCGATAGCCTTTCATAAAAAGAATAACAATCAGCAAGCAAAAGACAGTAATAGCTCCTAAGATTATCCCCATCATCCACCCCACCGGATAGAGACAAACGTAAAGCAACACTGAACTTAACCAAAAGCAAAAGTGGGAAAAGATATGCATCATCACATAAAGAATCACGGAAGAGGTGGCGCGTTCTATTCCTATATAGGGTTTCAGCTCCATAATGCGATATGGTTCGCCTCCCATCAGCCCAACAGGAGTCACGTAATTAAGCGCAAAACCTGTTACTGTGAATTTGTAGAGCCGGACAAATGAAACCCCCGTCTTACCACCACTACGGATGATGATGTACCACGATACTGTATTAATAAGGTAGACAAACAGCCATAGCAACAAAACCAAAGGTAAATATACCCCTGCACGCTTCAAATTCAGCCAAAGCTCCTGATAATCCATATCAAAAGTGAATATCATTATCAGAACGGCAATGATACCAAAAGCGAGAAATATATTACGGTACTTGTTCTTCACTATTTGTGAGACTTATATCTATTTTTTATATGGGTATATATCTGCTTTTATATGAGTATATACTTGCTTTTTGTATGGGTATATATCTCACTTTATTCACATATAATCTTACTTTATATACGTATAATATCTTTCGAAGAATCTTTTGAACGCCGGGATTCTCATCAATATGTATTCGAATACCAGCCAACCGATTAACGCGCAAGAGATGCCAAGTAATACATCAATGATATAATGATGGCATGAATAAATAGCTGTTCCCCAAATGCCGACCATGATAATAGAGAAAAGAGTAACCACATACCACCTGCATTTACCAATAATGGCATACACCAATGCAACTACCATATAGGCCGCATGCAGTGAAGGCACTGCCGCAAAAACATTAGCATTACGCCCGTAGATAGAATCAAAGATGGTTACTCCGAAGAATGCATCAAAGCGTCCCAATCCTGCAACATTACCCGGTGTGTTTAATATCGGTTCGAAACCGTAGTTGATGGCATACCAAGGCGGAGCGGCCGGATGAATATAATAACCGGCAAAACCAATCAAATTGACAAACAAGAATACTAACGCAAAGCGAAGGTAGGTTTTTCTTTCTTTCTTGAAATACAGGCAAAGACCGAACAGGATGGGAACGGGAACCCAACAAAGGTAGAAGATTCCGGCAAAAACGTCCGCTATCGGCCAGTTGTGTGCAGCGAAGTATTCGCAAGGAGTAACCAGAAGACCATTATCCATTACTCCGAAAAGAGACTTTTCGAGATTATACAGTCCGGCCACATCAATCGGGTTCACTTCGTAGTTGGGGCAAATACGCATCCAGTCATACGAGATTCCAAAAATGGCGAAAGGTAACAGGGCCACAGCCAACTTACGAGTAGGTAATCCGGCAAAAAATAAAACTAAATAGAGTACCGCCATTAACAGGTGCTCGGAACGAAGCCCGATGAAGATACTTGTCAGCAAAAGGAAAAGAGCCATAATGACTGTCACAGTCAGGGCTTCTCTCTTCGACGGCATTTGAATATTCTTTATCATTATAATGTTTTGATTAGACAACTAGACTATTTACTATTAGACTATTTACTATTGGACTATTTACGATGTACTATTTAGGATGTACGATGTAAATAGTAAATCGTCCAACAGTAAATTAATTCATTCTTTCATCACTTTGTAGCAATGTCTCACACGAGCAAATGCCGTGATATTGGCAAACAGGGCAACAAAAGCCAGAGGAACAATCATAATCAGGATTGGTTCGAAAACGGTGATATCTTTGAAAACGCCACAGAACAAAGCTCCGAGACTGGTCAGCACTACGCGTTCCGGACGTTGCATGAATCCGACTTTACATTCAATTCCTAAGCCTTCGGCACGGGCACGCACATAGCTTACCATCAGTGAGCCGATTAGTGCCACAAATGCAATGAGTGCATAAAGGAAATAATCTTTCATTGATAAATAGTAACAGATACCAAAGAAAGTCATCAATTCACTATAACGGTCGAGTACTGAATCGTAAAGCGCACCGAACTTGGAACTCATGTTGCCTAGGCGAGCTACACGTCCGTCCATCATATCGAACAGTCCGGCAAACAAAATCACACCTCCTGCCCAGCCGATAATGGCCAAATCGTTCTGTCCGCCATATATGCCGGCATATACAAACATACCTGCCGCTACTACATTCAGGATAAATCCGGTAGTGGTGATAAAGTTAGGAGTGATTCCTATTTTAATCATTCCGCGTATCAGGGGATTGATAATCTTATAAATCAACTGTTGTAAATAATCTCTGTAATTCATCTGTTTAAATCTGTTTATAGCTATTTTTATCTAAATCTTCTGTTTTCTCAATCTGTATATATCTAATTCTTTCGTTTTCTCATCAGTCTTTTCAATCCGTTTTTCAGTTTCTTTTTCCGAACAAACTTCTTATATCTATATTCCGGTAAACAAAAAAGCGTTGCATATTATAGTTCCAGAACAGTGCCACGATGACTGCCACTACCACTTTAGGAATAATGAAAAAATCTCCGAAATACAGGCTAAGTGTGTTGCGTACCCAGGGAATCTTCGCTAATGATTCCGTCAGTGCATACGTTCCCCACGTATTGAGCCAAACACTGCAAACCCATACAAGGATAAATTTTACAGCAACGTGTGTTTTCTTTCCTTTCGATTTAAAAGTCCATTTATAGTTGATAACGCAATTAACGATTCCTCCATAGATAGCTCCCGCCAGGGTGGCATATACATAGTAGACATCAAACAGCCTGACCAGAAGAATCGTAACGAGAAAGTCTGCAATAGTTGCCATTTGAGCAGAAAGCTGCGCCCTCAAAAACATGAAGATGCCGCCTTTCTGGGAAATCATCCGTGCAACTTTTTTCAGCCAATCACCCATCTCGCTCCCACTAACAATATAAAACTATACACTCCCGCCAAAACATCGTCCATCATGACCCCTACCCCACCTTTCAGGCTTTCCATACGACGTATGCCCAACGGTTTGGCTATATCAAAGATGCGGAACAAGGCAAAAGCCGCAATCACGTACCAAAACCATTTGTCATCATTGGGAACAGCCAACAACGGTATCCACACTCCCACCATCTCATCCACTACCACACGCGAAGGATCTTCTCCCCAATAAGTCTCCAGCTTATCGGCAGCCCAAATGCCGGCGAATGTAAATACAATCACCAAAGCGGCAGTCAGCCATAATACCCAAGAGAAAGGAAGGAGAAAATAAAGTGCAATCCAAATGATAGAAGCCAGTAACGCCCCAGCCGTGCCGGGAGCAAAAGGAGAAAAACCGGAGCCAAAGCCCGTGCCTATAAAAACAGGTAGAAAGGGAGGACGCTTCATTTATTACTAATTACTAATTACAAACTACGAGTCGGTTGTGTCACGAGTCCCCCAAACGAATGGGGAATTTGTACAATAAAAAAGTAAAAGTTGAGGTTGAGTATCCACCAGTCTTTATAGGATGGTAAATCTCAATCTCAACTTATTATTTGGGGTTACTGATTAAGCTAAGTAATCAGGTTCTTTTTCACCAATCATGTTACGCAATGTCTGTTTTACCATTCTCCATTGTGTAAACAAGTCGTGTTCGGGCTGATGTTCGAAATCGTGCATCGGGCTCTTGCAGAAGAATGACAACCAAGTCTGGATGCCACACATGCCTGCACGCATTGCCAAGTCGCTGAACAACACAAGGTCAAGAGCGATAGGAGCTGCAAGGATAGAGTCGCGGCAAAGGAAGTTCACCTTGATTTCCATCGGGTAGCCCATCCATCCGAAGATGTCGATGTTGTCCCATGCTTCTTTGTTGTCTTTGCGGGGAGGATAATAGTTGATACGTACTTTATGATAAACATCTCCGTAGAGATCCGGATATTTTTCAGGTTCGAAGATAGTATCGATTACAGACAGCTTGCTGACTTCTTTTGTCTTGAAGTTGTCCGGATCATCGAGCACTTCACCGTCGCGGTTACCGAGGATATTGGTAGAGAACCAACCGTTCACACCCAGCATACGGGTTTTGAACATCGGAGCCAATACGGTTTTCATCAGTGTCTGACCACTCTTGAAGTCTTTACCGGAGATAGGTACATTCTTTTGTTTAGAGAATTCCCACATAGCAGGAGTATCCACACACAAGTTAGGAGCACCCATCACGAACGGAGCGTCTTCTGCAATAGCAGCATACGCGTAACACATACTCGGAGAAATCACGTCTGTATTGTTTTCCTTCATTGCTTTCTCTAAAGCAGCGAGTGACATGTGTTCGTCAGACAGCGGAATGTAAATTTCAGTACTTGCAGCCCAAAGCACCACTACGCGTTCGCAGTTGTTAGCAGCTTTGAAGTCGCGGATATCCTGACGAAGTTGTTCTACCATTTCCCAACGGGTAGCAGCCTTCTTCACGTGTGTACCGTTCAGACGTTTTGCCCAGTTGTGATCGAAAGCAGCCGGCATCGGTTTGATAGCTTCCAACTCTTCTTTTACTCCATTCAGGTCTTTTTCTTTCAAAACCTCGGCGTACATAGCAGCTTCGTATGCGTTGTCCGGGAAAATATCCCATCCTCCGAAAACAATGTCTTCCAAATTCGTCAAGGGCACAACGTCCTTGATGAGTTTTTCTTCGTTGTTCTCCATGCGCATTGTGGCTAACTGTGTAATAGATCCTATCGGTTTTGCCAGTCCCTTGCGAGAGGCTAGTGTACCTACAATCATCGTGGTAGCTACCGCACCACCCACTCCAACTACCAGTACGCCAAGACGCCCGGTAGCGGGTTTAATTTCTTGTTTCATTTCTATTCTATTAAAATTAAACTAAAATTGATGCAAAAATAAGATTAATTAATTACTAATACAGTCTTTATTTGTCATATAAACATTGCAATTAGCAGGATTTAACTTTTAAAAGGTCATGTGGAGACTTATTCTCAAGCCTGATCTGTCAATCCCGGGCGAATCACGATAAGTGAGCCTCCAAATATAGTCCAAACGTAACACCTTGAAAATGTTTTCGATACCGACACCCGCCTCCACATAAGGTGTTTTTCCCATTGTTTGTGTGTTCTCTATCGGAAAAGCGAACAAACCGTCACTCAAAGCCGGGTTGTTTTTATCGTTCAAATGTCCATATAATCCACGACAGGAAACTATTTCCCTCCATTTTAGTTTTTTCAACAACGGTACCCGGTTGAACAGCCATCCGTTGAGGAAATAAGTAACATCCCACGAGAAATACTCATCGTTCATAAATTCCATCGCATTCATCAACGAGTAAGATTCCGGTTGGATGGTATAAGAAAGGTTGGCATTAGGCATGATAAGCAACGGAAAAGGTACTTTATCCCACACTTTACCTGCTTTTAGTATAACGTCCGTATAGCCGAACGCGGAAAACCAGAAGCGTTTCTGAATACCGGCTTCGGTATGATTGTAGGTGTAATCGCTGCCCAACACTCCTTTTCCGGCAATGGTATGCGACAAGGTAAACACCGGTGCATCCAACGATACGGGAAAACGGTTCCATTGGGTCTGGAAGAATTTCTCGTTCGGAGCATAACGCAACTTCAACTCTGCGGCACTGATAGAGAAATCTTTTACCGGGGTGTAGGTATCTCCTTCTTTCTTTAAAAAAGGAATCAGGTAGGAGGACTCATCTTTCCGTGTACGCGCTGTCAACTGGAAAGAAAAGCCGGAATAAAACTCATTGGTATAGGTCATCTCCGCCTGCCGGAAATAGCCGATACGGTCGTCCTTCTCACGTTTCAAGGCCAGGAACACATTGTCTTTGCTTGTATACAGGTAATTTTGTCCATACTGGTTCACATCTGATTCGTAACGCAATTTCAATGAATGGATGGGAAATTCGTTGGCGTATTCTTTCTTCTTTTTGAAAGAATATTCCAGTTCTGCTAATCCTTTCACTCTTTCATCTTTAAACCCGTAAGCCACATATCCTTTGCCAAACAGGTGCGGATTGAGCCAGGCGGTAGTCATACCTCCGGCACGGATACGGGGACCTTCCAATGTGTTACCGCTGATAGTGGCATTCATCGGGCCGATATAGAAAAGTGGTGCTTCTTTGGAGGTGGGAATATATCCCGTAAAGAGAATGGAAAGCACTTTTTCCGTCCAGTAATATACCGGATAACTGCGTAATTGTGTCATCAGGCGGTCTACCGAGTTTTCCTGCTGGGAGATGGCGGCTTGTGGACGATTCTCCGCCCAGAATGTTTCGGGACGCGACAGGGCTTCCGTCTCTTCAATAATACGTTCGGGTTTGGTGAAGGCTTTGTCGGCTTCGGCAGTCGGCGTAAAGGTGTAGTTGCTGTAATCCGCTACACGGCGGGCAAAAATACCGTCCTGTCCTTCGGTCAGTTTAAACTCAACAGTGATACTTTCATGATCGAGCAGGCGTGTGCCGTCTTCAGCGCGCTTAAATTCCTGTTCGAGCAACATGTAGTCTACAAAGTTCAGGTTTATCTTTTTGGGAAAGTTGAATACGGCACGTTTGACAAAGTAGGTAGAGTCGAGCGTCACATACAGGTGTCCGTTGAAACCGAAAGACTCGGAATTAAAAGGTGTGAAAGCGAGGTCTGCACAAGGCTCTCCGGCAATCTGCAACGTGTCCATCAGGTAATATTTATAAAAGCCTGTACCGATACGGGACAAGGGACTGACAAACTTATTTGTAAACAGGGAAATGTTGTTTTCGTAGATATCGACATCTTTAAAGACTTCATTGATGGCTGCCTGCATCCCTTGTTTAGAGAGAAACTCATCGACACCGGCCTGTTTGCGTCCTTTCACCCATTGCTTCTCGGAACGGGGAGATTTCCGGTAATAGTCTGTGGCAAGCAGTTCACGGGCTGATACCGTCAGAATCGGTTTACCGGTAACGGCAGAAGTATCTACATATTCCGTCAGGAAATCAAATTTACGATATAGCCATTTTTTCTGTTTCTCTTCATCGAAGTTATTCAACGCAAAGGTGGTCTTTTCATAACGTTCGCGTTGCCAGAAGTCTTTCTCGTAGGGAGAGTAGTTGTCACGGCTTTCAATCATACGGCGGACAAATTCTACGGCAGGATTATCTTTCTTCCGGTAGTGTTCACGTTTGGGTTTGACTACCACTTCACCAAGCGCGTATTCGGTAGGCGCAAGCGCTACTTTATAGGATGCATTATGGGCAGGGCGAATGGTGCGGACATAGTCATTATATCCGATTACAGAGATTACAAGCACTGCTTCGGAGCGATGAGTTTTGAAGTAAAAGCGTCCGTCGCTTCCGGTAGTAGTTCCTTCGGTCGTGTCTTTTAAGCGTACAGATGCATAAGGCAAAGGTTCTTTGGTCAGAGAATCAGTCACCACCCCTTGTACCACATACTGCGCACTTAGCGGAATACTGATAGCCAATAAAAGAAAGAGCGTCAATGTGCCTTTTTTCATTAATCTCATACCTTAAATCCTATTGAATTGAGCGGGGCAAAGGTAGGAGTGATTTCAAGACAAAAAAAGGTCTATTTGATGGAAGAAATGTTCTTATTTGACACAATTAGGGGAAAATAATACGGAATCGGGTCAGTCCGTCGGCATAGGTTCGCAAAGAGAATGTGCACCCATGACGCATCAGTACTTCGCGAATAAAGATAAGTCCGATTCCCTGACCGTTCGGTTTGGTGGAGAAGAAAGGACTGAACAGTTTAGCTTCTGTTTCTTTGCTGATTCCCTGACCGTTATCTATCACTTCAACAGTAGCCGGAGCGAGGGTGCGGACTATTATTTCCCCATCGGTTTCAATGCTTTCCGCTGCATTTTTGATGATGTTTACGAGTACTTGCTCAAACAAAGCGGCATCCAGCATCACATCTTTCAGACTTTCGTCCATTTCCATGCGGAGTGTAATGCGACGGTCATTACACATTCCTTCCATAAACCGCTTGCAGGTGAAAACCAAATCATTCAGGTTGACAGAAGAAAGTGTCGGTTCGGGGATTTTCACCACATCGGCAAAACGGGTGATGAAACGACTCATTGAGAAACAACGGTCGGTACATACACGCATCACGTCGCAGATGTCTTCCATTCCTTCTTCGCTGGAAAGGGCTTGTTCTACCGTATCCAGTGTGGAAGTAATGCCGGCAGTCGTGTTGTTCACTTCGTGGGCAATCATGCGGATCACTTTCTCGTATGCTTTCTTTTCCGCTTTCATCACTTCGTCGGTGAGGGTTTCTACCAAGTAGAAGGGATGCTGAAATCCACGATCAATGAAAGAAGAATGAGTACACCGGTAGATATTCGAGTCGTTCAGACGGACGGTTACCTTCTCTCCTTTCGGGAGGTTGGCCAATTCCACCGCTAACGGAGAATCAATCTCTTTCATCTTCTTGCCTTGTACGTCTTCCAAACGAACACCCAGCATTTTCAAAGCCATCGGATTCAATTCCGAAAGGTCTTCATCAAGGGAAGTTATAATCACTCCCATCGGAGAAGCTTTAATCAGCAAATCGAGAAAATTATTCTGTTCACGCAGACGGAGACGTTCATTCTTGAGCTGCTCCATCATGCGGTTGAAAATATTCACCACACGATCGGCCTCATATTGACCTACAGGACTAAGGCGGCTACTGAAATCCTGCTCACGCAACAGTTCCATACCGCTTCCGATTGTATTCAACGGCTTCACAATCTTACGATAGAAAAAGGTCAGATAAATGAGGATGAAAAGTATCAGCCCCTCCCCTATGTAGAAAAAGATTGTATTCAGTTGACTGGAAAGGAACAGCAATACACTACCTAATGCCAGCAGCAGAAAGACTAGTATGTAAAAGAATCCTTTTATACGCACGTTATCTGTGGTTAACGGTTAATCTTAATATTATTAGGCACGTGCCTAAATTTATCACATTGTTATATTATATTTTTCGAGACGGCGATAGAGTGCTGCACGGCTGATACCCAATGCCGTAGCTACCTGACTCAAATTTCCTTTGTAACGGTCCAACGCCTGGAGAATGGTCTGGCGTTCTATTTCATCCAAAGTCATACCAGCCAGAGCTGCGCCTTCGGTCACTCTTGCGTCATCGTGGCGAATATACTGCGCATCAAAATCGGAAGCATCAAGCAGCGGTTTACCACTTACCAAAATGGTACGTTCCACCAAGTTCTTCAATTCACGAATATTCCCCGGATAGGGCAAACGGCTCAAGAATTGCAGGGCATCGGCAGAGAACTCCGTACGGGGCAATCCGTTGGTTACCGCCTGACGGTCGGCAAAATGACGTGCCAGCAAAGGAATATCTTCGCGACGTTCGCGCAAGGCCGGCAGTTTCACTGTTATCAGATTGATACGATAGAAGAGGTCTTCACGAAAAGTACGTTCGCCTACCATTTTGCGCAAATCGGCATTGGTGGCTGATACTACCCGGATATCCGTCTTGCGCGGACGGCTGTCGCCGAGCACTTCAAATGTCTGATCCTGCAATACACGCAGTAACTTCACCTGGCACGAAGGGTCGAGATCACCTATTTCATCCAGGAAAATCGTCCCTTTGTTTGCCATTTCGAAACGTCCGATACGGTCTGCGGAAGCATCGGTAAAAGCTCCTTTCTTGTGCCCGAACATTTCACTTTCGAACAGACTTTGAGAAATACCTCCAAGATTCACTTTCACAAAGGGGTGTTTGGCTCGCTGACTGTTGATATGAATAGCCTCGGCTATCAATTCCTTACCTGTTCCGCTTTCCCCTGTAATGAGGACAGAGGCATTGGTCTTTGCTATGCGGGCAATCGTATTCAACACATCCATCAATCCCTGGCTACGCCCGATGATGTGGCTGCGGTCGAAAGAATCGCTCTGTTCCTGCGTTGGTTCCTGTGGAGTGCCCGAAAGTTGGAGTGCCGTTTCAATGCGTTGCAACAAGGCGGCATTATTCCAGGGCTTCGTTATGAAATCAAAAGCTCCTGCCTGCATTCCTTGCACGGCAAGTTGGATACTTCCCCAAGCGGTCATCAATATCACCGGTGTTTCGGGACGGAATATTTTTACTTGTTTGAGTAGGGTCAAACCCTCCTCACCCGTTGTAGAAAGAGTGAAGTTCATATCCATCAGGATTAAATCCGGAGCTATGGAACGTACTACTTCCATAGCTTCCCGTGGACCGGGAACGGTCTGTGCTTCATATCCTGCCCGCTTCAACATGAAGCTAAGCGAAGAACGCACTGCGCTGTCGTCGTCAATTATCAGAATCATAGTTATATTTGAGTTTTACCCAGTCAATTAACAACTTTGTCTCACACTCCAAAGGTACTAATAAATAGTTTGCTACCAAATGATTGATATATAAATCACGGAATGCACGCTTCAATAATACAAGTTACGTAATAAAGCTGTTTTCTTATTATTGTATTTAAGATTTTCCACTGCACTAAATAAAGATTTTCAGTACAGTAATTTATAATTGTTTATGCAGTCGAGTAATTATCCAGTTACAATGGGACAAAAGTCACCTTATAGAGTGATAAATATCATCTTATAAGATGACTATTGGCACTCTATAATATGACCACCTGTCTCCGAAAGGATTAAAACTCTTAAGATACGAAATTAATTCGTAAAAAGCAAGAACGGAATAGAAAATAATACTATTTACTGCAAGTTCCTCCATAAGATTCAAAAGCTTTTTCCTACCCTTTCTATTGCCGGATGATTTCATCAAAATCAGCTTCAAGTTCGGTATTGGTACGAAAATCCCATAACGTCAGACTGCGAATCTGATAATAGTAATACCAATAATAATAGAGTTCGGAAATATGTTTCTGTCTTGCCTCATCTTTAGAGTTCTGCGCATCATTCAGGTCTAAGGTATTAATTTTGCCTATCAGGAAAGTTTCAATACTGGTCTTATAACGTTGCTGTGCAATTGCATCGGCTTCCTTCGCTATGTCCAACTGCTGCGCCTGATTATTGAAATGCTCCACCAACAAAAAGATATCCTGGTTGAAGTTGATCTGTTCCTGGCGGATCTTTGAAAGCACCACATCCCGGTTACTCTTGGCTACCCGGACTTTCCCACGGCGTTTTCCCCAATCGAGAATCGGAATCTTAACGCCTACCTGAACAATCTGATTATCCTGCAGGTTCCTGTAAACGGCCGGAAAATTCCGGTTCTCACCCGTATATCCTACGCTTGCAAACAAATCGACACTACGCAAATTTCCGCGTGCGGTAGCTACTTCATAATCGGCTTCCAACTGGCGGCGACGGATATTCTGTGCAAAAGAATTACGTTCCAATGCTTTATTTAACACCTGATTGTACTCCATCCTCGGGCCATCCACAGCTTCGGGAAGAACCGGGTTTAGTACTTCATCCTCTCCTACTCCCAAAAAGGCACGGAGCTGGAACATCTTGGCATTGAGATCACTCTCTGCTTCCGTCAATGCAGCCTTCGCATTCAAAGCGGAAAGCTTCAACTGCAAGAGTTCATTCTCGGAAATTTGCCCCATTTTGCGTTTGGCAAGGGCTACTTCATAAAGGTGGTCGGCGTTTGTCTGGTTCTGTTTCGCCGTGCCAAGATTTTCTTTTGCCAACAAAAGATTAAAGTAATAAGTGATGGCACGCATCGTCACTTCTTCGGTAGCAGTGATAAAGGCTGCTTTCGCTTCGGCATAACGAACCGGTTCGATGCGTCTGTTCCACTTTATATTATTGACTCCAAAGATGGGTTGTGTAAGTTGTAATGTGACAGGAACCGACATAAAATGCCGGTCTCCTCCGGCTCCCAATTGCTTGATATAGTCAAGAGAGGAAGTCAGCGAGAGTTTACCACCAGTAAGCCAGATGTTTTGATCGATAGAAAGATCACCGGTAAGCCCTAATGTGTTATTACGGACGAAACCGTAAGAACCGTCCGAATTTTGATAGGAACTATACGATTTGTTATAATTGGGCAGGGTTCCGGTCAGGTTGACTTCCGGCAGAAGATCAGCACGAAAGGTACGAAACTCCCAATAGGCCGTTTTCAATTCATTCAAGGCAACAGCAGCGTCAACAGATTGAATACGCGCCATAGCAATAGCTTCATTCAAGGTTATTTCCCTTTCCTTCTGTGCCGACAATGCCAACGGCAGGCAAACGGCAGCAAGAGCAAACAATATACTTTTCTTTTTCATTATGCACAGTATTTTCCACTATGAGAGAATCAAACGATGTGCCAAAAAAGTAAAGTTTTTATTATCAACAGATTAGAAAATAAGAAAAGTGTCCATTTTCGGACACTATGCCCAAAAGTGAACGTTCAATTATTCACAGTAGTTAGGAAGGCGCACAGTGAAACGAGTGCCTTTACCTACTTCGGAGGTGACAGAGATGGTACCATTCAGACGTTCGATGATGGTCTGACAAATACTTAATCCCAAACCTGCTCCTTGGGTGAAATTATCGACTTTATAGAATCGTTCGAATATATGACGGATACCTTCTTCAGAAATACCGACTCCTGTATCCTCCACAAAGATGCGGGTGTAGCCGGGAACCTCATCATCTTCATAGCCGAAAGTAATGAAACCACTACTCGTAAATTTAGCAGCGTTATTTATCAGATTATTCACGACTTGCTGCAAGCGTACATTATCTGTCGTAAGATATTTCTTATCACTTTCGGGCATACGCAACACCAGTTCTACTCCCGGTGGCATATTCAAGCGTTGAGAATCATGGACGGTCTTTAATAACAGCGGCAGGTTATGCTCGGCGAACATAAATTCCATGGTTCCCGATTCGATACGTGACAAATCAAGAATATCATTAATCAAAGCCAGCAACAGGCCGCAATTCTTATTAATGGTTCCGATAAACTGGGCAATCTCTTCGCTTGTAAAACCACTCGTATCGCTTAGCAAATCGGAGAAACCTACAATCGCATTCAACGGAGTCCGAATCTCGTGACTCATGTTGGCAAGGAATGCCGATTTCAGTTTGTCAGCCTGGAGGGCTTTATCACGAGCCTCTCTCATCTCCTGCTCGGCAGTCTTATATCGCTGGATACTCTGGCAAACACCTAATATATTATACAATGAATCTTGTGTCAATCCCGTGATTACGGAAGAACGATATTCCCACCATTCATACTCTCCGTTGACATTCCGCTGACGGAAATTCAGACGGGTATTGGAATCTTCTCCTGTCAATGCTCTATTAAATAACGGACTTATTTCCTTCAAATCATCAGGATGGATAGTGCGATCCATTTCATCACGGGAGATGGTAGTAACCGATTCATCGTATCCAAGACGTTTCAAGAAACCTTGCGGGAAAATGAAACAGTTGGTTTCCATATCAAACTGCCACGGATAGATGGAGCTTTCGTCTACTGCCATATCAAAGAAACGCTTCTGCATTTCTTCATTCGAAATATTCCGTGCGGAAAGTGCCATACCGGTAATCGTATCCTTTGAACGGATCGGGACTATTTCCCCCGACACCGGGAAGTATTTATCACTATGCACTTCTTTCATGAAAGCTCCCTGGGGTATCTTCACACTTTCTCCTTTAGCAGCTACCTGCTTCAGCATAGAATGAAGAATATCCTGACCGTTATAATATATCTTGAAGATGCTGCCTGCCATCATTCCTTCATAAAAACGGCCCCCTGACTCATACGGCAAATGCAGCATTTGTAATAAGGAGCGGTTTGTGAAATGAATGTGCAAATCGGTATCATACGTTATCACACCATCACGGATGGAATGAAATACATTATCAAACTCATTACGCTGTTCCACAAGTTTATTCTGTACGAGCAGACGGGTCTGTGCCTGAATCCGTCGTTTGGACTCACGCCGGTTGGCACGCATCAACCACACGATAGAAGCTATCAGCAACGCCAGGATAGACGGATAGAGCAGTATAAAAAGGTATTTATATTTTTCCCAATACGGTTCGTTGACGATGGTTCCGCTAGAGGATACTTTATCAGGGTCAATATGAAAATAATCCAACTGTTTATAGTCATAGATGAATCCCTGCGTGATTTCTGTCACTCCTATTTCTTGGGGAGATGTACCTTTTAAGACTAAAGCAGCCCTTTGAGCTGCCGATAATGCTGAAGCATAACTATCGGAATCGTATGCACAGAATACGCCATTAGTTAACCCCACATTCTGACTCGAAAATACGGGAGCTTTTGAGTTTTTGCCAACGAATGAAAGGAAAGGCGACCATTTAGGAGCAACCACCAGACGTTCGTAGCTGTTACGAGGGTAACAAATAGCAGCAATGATGTGACTCGTTGTATGATTTTGGGTATTATAGACTTTCATTCTATAATCCGGATTGTCTTTTTGAAAGATTTTCCACTCTTCTTCAAAATCTTCAAGGCCTTTGTTACTCAAAAAGCTGTTATCTATCACACATACCACTTCTTTCCGCTGGGGAAATATCTTTTGCGCCTGACGCAATATGACATCAAAATCCGGATTGGCAGTGAACCCGCAAACATTGGGATGAGTAGCAATCAGCTCCATATCAGGATACTTAATGCCGAAAAACACGACCGGTATCTGCAAAGGCAACGAATCTCTACAGGCAAAAAGAGTATAGAAAGCTTCATCACTTGCTGTTATAATCAAATCGGTCTGCCTGTCACGAGCACGCTGACAAAAACGACGCATAATTACTTTCTCGGAGTTGAATGCCCAAAAATCGGCATCAAGATACTCCGTTGTTATATTCACCTTCAGGCCACTTTCTTTAAATCCTTTGACCAACCCCTGATTAAGGTCGCTATGCCAAGGAGTCTGTGAGGTGTATGACTGTATAAACAGGATATTGTATGTACGTTCCGCTGCTGCCGCCTGAATAAGAACAGCAAAAAACAGAACGATAAGCAAACAATAGTAGCGTCGATTCATATAATTAAAGCCTGCGGTGTTTTCAATATTATGCCGACAAAGATACGTTAATTATATTGAAAACAAACAGATAGCCCAAGTTTTTTATTCTTCGCGCAACGCCTCGGCAGGGTGTATGCGAATTACCTGACGAGCAGGAAACCAAATGCCAACGAGAATCATTAAAGTCATCAAGAAATAGGTAATGGCACATGTGATAAGAAAACGTACCACTCCCCATTCCAGATATCCTTCCGTCAAATCCAGGTAGCCGATATTATAACATATCACAGCAGCAGGCAAAGCGGCCAGCGTTAACAGTAATAATCCTTCTTTATTCAACCGTTGCCAAAGCTGTATCCGGCTGGACCCAACCGCTATACGAAGCGCCGATTCAGCACGACGGTGCTGTGTACGGAACCAGAATGTGCCAACAATACCTAACAGGATATTGAGCAGTAAGAATCCCATCATCCAGAAACGTACCTGTACCTGATTATAGCTCTCTTGCTGGAAATCATTCCGTATATCTTCATAATCATGCACTTTCAAGATGAATAAGTTGCCGACACTCAACTGGTTGACAGACAATTTCATCAAATGTTCCGCAAAGTCTTTAGAAGTCCCCGGCTTCACACGCAGACAAACTTCTACACTTGAAGGATAAAGTTCATCGTCAAGTTCGACCATTATCTTTTCAGGAAGTTCAATGGCTACATACCGATCACTGTAGTTAGGCCAAAAGTCATTGTAACGCACCTTCTTCGAAACTCCCCCTATCTTGTACACTTTCGTAGAATCATCCACATCGACCATTTCTTTACCCAACAGCGTACGATCGCCTTTATAATCTTTGGGCAAGAAATTTTCACCAACAACGACATTGCCATTCCTTAAAGCTTGCACCAACGGCTGATAACCACGCCCATCAGCACTTTGATAACGAAAGACCTGAAAAAAGTCAGGGGTTACCGAACGCCGTAGCGGATTACTAACTAATGTATCGATACGTAACATACTACCGGAGTTACTCCCGATATAGGGACGCGCATTATTGGATATTGAAACGGCCTCCACTTCCGGCAATCTCCGGAGACGATTAGTCAACTCGATAATATCTTGTCCTAAAGATGTACTCTTTTGCTCTTTCGAAAGATAGGAATTACTCTTGTCGTTTTTCAGGCTTAGTTCCAAATAATACGTATCGGTAATATCAAATCCTACCGGTTCGTAATAAGTACGCGCTGTCACATACGTCCAGTCGACCACATACCACAGGACCACAAAAACAATTAATAGTTCTGACCACAACCATCCGTTTGACCGGCGCTCGTTCCATATTTGTTTTAATAGTTGCATTTTCTTTAGAATTTAGATGAGTTGAAGAATTATCTTTCGTTGATGGCATCCACAATATTGGTGCGAGTTACTCTCCATGCCGGAATGGCGGCACTTAATAAATTGAGTAGGAAACAAGCCAGAAATGCCAGCAGGAATACGGTAGGATCGAACAGTAAGTCGACACACATGGTCCGCAAATCCTCCACACCATTGGATACAAAGTCTACGGAGAAAAGCATTCCTCCCAAAAGGAAAGCGGCGACATAACTTAATACCAGTCCGAGAATTCCTCCGAACAGGGAATAAAGCATATTTTCGGATAGTACCTGCATCATAAGCTCCCGTCTGGGGGCACCAAAGGCTTTTCGCACTCCTATTTCGGAGATACGCTTACGCATGCGTGACAAAGTAAGTCCGGACAAGTTGACGGCAGGAACAATCAATAAGACAAGTAATGTCAGTATGTATTGCCGTACTGCTTCTTTCACAGCAGGAGGATTGTTGGCGGAATAGCGTTGCGCGGCTACGAAATAAGTATCAGGCTGTCCGCGATAGAGTAAATCGAAATTGGGATGCCCTGCCATAAAGATAGCCCGCAAGCGGTCTGCCTCCTGACGAATAGCCGGAAAATCGTCTTTCGATTTAGCCAGTATATAAACGGCAGTCATACCCATGATATTGTCATCGCCCCAAGTGGCTGTGAAGGCACTTGTTGAACTCAAAGGAATCCAAACTTGTGCATAGGCGTACTTCGCCAGTTTAGAGACCGGACGTACCACTCCGCAAACAATATAAGCCGAATGATTCAGAAGGAATGTTTTTCCAACCACTTCTGATGTTCCGAACAAACGGCGAGCCATATCTTCGGAAATCACAGCTTTTGCTGCTCCGGCATCAAAATCGGCATTATCATACGGTTTACCAGATAGAAACTCAAATTCAAATATTTTCCAGAAAGCATCGTCTGTTTGCAACACACTACAACTTTCCATCTCACCTGCCGGTTTAGCAGCCAGCATTGTTTCCTGCCAGATATTGGTTATGGAAACAACTTCGGGAATTGTCATTGCTTTGAAACAAGCCTTTGCCGTATTGTATCCGATAGGGCCATTGCTTTGCCAATTCACGTTGGACTTACTTTGAAGTCCGGCAAACCGGAAAATAAGCATCCGGTCACGATGGGTTTCCGGTGCAAAGGGAGCAATAGTCGCACGTAAAGTAATCACAATTACCATTATCATAGCAATAGCCAAAGCTGTACCAATAATGGAAATAAAAGAAAGCAGTTTATTTTCTCCCAACAGATGGAATGCTTGTTTAAAATAGAGTTTTATCATGATCGTTACCAGTATAAAGTTCAGTATATTTCTTACTCGTCTCTTAGTGCTTCGGCCGGTTGCACTTTCATTGATTGCAGAGCCGGATACAACACGCCAAGAATAATCATTATCGCCATCAAGAGATATGTCAGTAAAATGGCTATCAGGAAACGGGGTACTGTAAATGCCATTTGTGATATATCCACCAGTTCAGTATATCCAATATTGAATGCAATCAATACGGCAGGAAGAGCCGACATGCTTAACAGTAACAAACCTTCCGTAATCAAACGATAGAATATGTTTTTCCGGTTAGCTCCCATCGCCATGCGTAAAGCAACTTCTCCCCGGCGTTGCTGGGTACGGAACCAGAAAGTGCCGATCACTCCCAGAAAGATATTCAACAACAGGAAAAAGAGAATACAGAACTGGGTACGTAATTCATTATCATTGTCTATCTCACTGGCTGTCCGGACTTTGCTTAATGGAGTGACATCAAGTATATAAACATTCCCTACCTGATAGATACGGTCGGCATCATTCATAAGACGTTCCACAAAGCCATCGTCTACACCTTCGCGGACACGCAGACTTAATTCGAGATAGGCTACGTTTTCAACTGTTTCCATTTGTTCGTCAGAAAGGTAAGTGCCGATATAGGTTCCGGTAAAAGGTTTTCCGGCAATGTTATAATGATCGTAGCGAACGGGCTCTGTTAAAGCTGCAATACGAAAGTTGGTATCACTCATGCGAACTTCTTTACCCAAAAGGTCTTTTCCGTGGAAAGTAGCATCCGGATAATAGTCTGCAACATCGACAGGAACGATTATTGTATTTTTCTCCAGAGCTTTCACCAGACTTTCATGACCGGAACCATCGATATTCCGGAAACGAAACACCTTATAATATTCAGGAGTCGTCCAACGATCCATCGTACTTATCCAAACCGTGTCGTTATCCGGAAAACGGAAACTCGCTCCACTGCACCCTTCATTGTATGGAATACTGTTTTGAGAGATACAGACAGATTCAACTTCCGGATGACGGGACAAACGTCCGGCTATTTCCCTTAAAGCAGTCATATCATCTTTAACAGTCAGCTCCGGATTGAAATCGGTAGATTTATCGGTAAGACGGTTCATACGTAATACATACGTATTTTCTATATTAAAGCCCATTGGCTGATAATAGATATGCAAAGTGACATAAACCAAATCAATGATATACCACAATACGACAAACACCAACAATAGCTCAATCCATAGAAAAGCATTGCTCCGGCGCTCATTATATATTTGTTTCAATAACTGTTTCATCATTTCATCTTTGGTTTATTGCATCTACAATGTTCATTCTCGACACTCTCCAAGCCGGAATTCCGGCACTCAATAGATTTAATAACAGGCAGAAACAGAATGCAACGAGAAACGTCAACGGACTGAACAGCATATCAGTGGAAAGAGAAGTTTCCCCGGCAAGACCTGCATTCTCACTGTTATCAAAAAGGAATGAGTTTAACAGGAAAGTAGCTGAATAGCTCAATATCAGTCCCAGTATTCCCGCAAGCAGTGTCAATATCAGATTCTCCCAGAATACCTGTCGCAACAATTCGTTGGCAGTAGCACCGAATGCTTTCCGGACACCGATTTCCGTCATACGCTTCCGCATGCGGGATAAAGTCATACTACTTAGGTTGATAGCTGGAACCAAGAGGAGAATCACAATGATAAGAATGAATCGCCTGACAATGTGTTTCATATCCAAGTCTGTCCCCCAATGGCGGTAAAGGTAGGCAAATTGAGTATCCGGCTGACCACGATAAATCAATTCCATATCCTTCAGCTTACTATTGTAGACCTGACGATATTTTTCGACTTCAGCACGAATAGCCGGAAAATCGTCGGACGAACGTGCAAGGATGACCGCCCGCATAGGTCCCATCAGATTTTCTCTCCACGAGAAAGAAGCCAAATCTGTTGATGTATAGGGAATCCAGACCTGTGCATAAGAAGCTGTCGCCAACTTTGATACGTCTTTCACTACTCCTGTAATGGTATAATCCGCTTTATTTAATTGGATGGTACGCCCTACCACGTCAGTTGTATCGAACAGGTGGCGTGCCACACTGGCAGAAACCACAGCCTTGGACAGCCCACTCTCAAAATCGGCTTTCGTATATGGTTTGCCACACAAGAATTCAAAGCAAAAGACTTGCCAGAACGCTTCATCCGTTTCCATTTCATCTACACTCATCCTGCCTCCTCCGGGAAGAGAAGCACGCATCTTATTATTAACGGAAGTAATGGTAACCGCTTCAGGTATTGTCAACGTCTTAAAGCATTCACGGGCAGTCGTGACGGACATCTGGCTGCTGGCAGCATTATTGTGTTGCTCTTTATGCCGGGACGTCATTGCCTTGACATACAATGATCGTGAACGGTTAACTTCCGGCACGCAGTCTTTTATCCGTATCTGCAATGTCAGCACAATCACCATTATCATGCAAATAGCCAAAGCTGTACCTACCATACAGACAATACTAATAAGCCGGTTCTCCTTCAACTGGTAAAGAGCTTGCTTTATGTATTGCTTCCACATCTTCTTATTCTTTTTTTGATTTGATTCTACAGGAGTTCACAGAAGAATGTTCTACATTAGAAATTCCAACCTTTCTTTGTTACGTCTTTACACTTCAGGTTTTTGGAGTTGATTTTACCAACGCCATCCCGCTTAAAGAAAGCTGCATCCGCTTTACCGGATACAGTGATATTTCCTACTCCATCCACTTTAGCTTTGATAGTGCTGCAATCAACATTCAACTTCATATTGCCTACTCCGTCAACATCTAGTTTCAACTCATCGCAATATAGACTTTTCACGTTACAGTTGCCTACTCCATCAAGTTCGAAAGCTATATTTTTAAGTTTTAGTTCTTCTTTTGCATCGAAGTTTCCTACTCCGTCTATTTTCACTTTACTCAAATCGGGAGCAGTAATATAGAAAGTCAGATTCTTGATATTCTTGGCATTTTTATCTTTATAAGAGATAACCAGAGTTCCATTTTTCACTGTCACCCTTGTTTTCTCTACAAATTCAGAAGGACCTTCCAGACGACAGGCGCATCCTGCCGATTGAGTAAAAATAATATTCCCGACAGATTGCAGGTTTATGGCAGAAAACTCGTCTACATTATAATCTTTACTCACATTTTGTGCCGATAGCGAACAGAAAGCAACACTTAACAGGACAGCTATCGCAACGATGAAAATATTCTTTGTCATGATGATTTTTAATTTAGAGATACATTAATCAATTTTTCCATTTAGTTCTAATCGTAAGAGGCCGTTTCTATTGTACCTGGCGTCCATCGAAGAAACGAATAGTGCGCGAAGTCTGCTTCGCCTGTTCTTCATTATGGGTAACCATCACGATAGTACGTCCGTCTTCCTTATTCAACCGATGAAGCAGTTCCATTACTTCAGCTCCCATCTTTGAATCCAAGTTACCTGTCGGCTCATCGGCAAGGATTATTTCGGGATTACCAATAATCGCACGGGCAATAGCTACACGTTGGCACTGCCCACCGGAAAGTTGTGTAGGAAAATGTCTCATACGATGGCTTAATCCTACTTTTTCCAATACCTCTTGTGCCAACCGTTTTCGTTCACTACCAGCCATACGTCGATAAAGCAAGGGGAGTTCTACATTATCCATCACATTCAACGAATTAATCAAATGAAAAGACTGAAATACAAAACCGAGCGTTTTATTACGAAAAACCGCCAGTTCCTTGTCTTTCATTCCTTCGGTACGTATTCCGTTAATTTCCACCATTCCCATTGTAGGTGCGTCAAGCAATCCCATTATGTTCAGCAGGGTGGATTTTCCGCATCCGGAAGGTCCCATTATACTTAGAAATTCTCCACGTTCTACCGTCAGATTCACATTCTCCAATGCTACCGTCTCAATCTCGTCCGTACGATAAATCTTAGAAAGAGAGTTCAATGTTATCATAACTTCTAGTATTTAGTTTATTTAATTTTCAACTTATTCTTGTTCTTATAAGCACTCATATCGCTTACTACTACTTTATCACCCGGTTGCAATCCGCTCAACACTTCTACATATTCAAAATTAGAATCTCCTAACTGTATTTTACGTTTTACCAGTTCATTATCCGAATTGCAGACAAAAAGTTCATATTCACCGCGTCCCACATAGAAAGAGCCATTGGCTATGCGCATTACATCTTCCTTCACAGCATTCATCACATAAACATCTGTCTTTAGTCCGGAACGTAAGCGGCGGTGATTATCTTCTTTCAACTGAACGGTAAATGATATCACACCATTCTTGGATAGTGGTGTAACACTGCTAACTGTCCCTTCCAGTTTGTCGCTCCCTATCTTAACAATTGCTTTTCCTCCGGCTGCTACACGATCACCGTACGTATCCGCAATCTCGCCTTCCACTTTAAAATGGCTCAAATCAGAAATGATAGCTACCTGTCCGCCTTCGGAAATCTGTGCACCGATCTGGTTATTAATATAGGTAAGAATAGCTTTACGCGGGGAACGGATTTGTGCATCATCCAACGTACGTTTCTTTTCGGAAAGGCTCTTGCGGAAGATATTAAAATCAAGCTCCTGAACTTTTAGTTCGGCAGCAGCTACTTCCTTCTCATTTTTATATTGTTGCTGAAGTTGTTCGTACTCTAATTGAGCCACATTATAGCTCAATTCAGCCTGGCGTACCTTATCCGTTGTTCCTGCACCGAGACTGTCCAGATAGTGTTCATTTCTCAACTCCACTTTCATACGACTCAATTTCATTGCCGAAACTTTAATCTGCATTGCCATATCGGAAAGTTTCGTCTGATTATTGACGCGAAGCTGATCAAGCTTATACTGGCGCATTTGTTCCTCGTCCAGTAACTTCTTATATTCAATTTCCGTACTCTGAAGGTCCAGTTTCAGAATCGGAGTACCTACGTCTACGCTATCTCCCCCTTTTTTATAGACTTCAATAATACGACTGTTGATCGGAGAATTGATAATTTCTTCAAAAGCAGGGACAACCTTACCGGAAGCACTGACACTTACCTCAATCACCCCTTTATCGACTGTGGAAAAGACAAGATCCTTTGCCTCCACTCCTGCCCTTAATACAGATATAAGTACACTGATGGCAATAATACTTGCCACTCCAATGGATGAATAACGAATAATCTTCTTATTACGTTCTTTTTGACGTACCTCTTTAGGAATTTCTCTGTCCATATCCGATCATTTACTATTTTATGATGTATCAATTCAGTACTTTATATACCAAATCTGTGCCAAAATCGTAAATGATTGATAAATAGAAGATAACAAAAAACAAAGGGTGTCCGATATCGGACACCCTGTACGAATTTACCGTTCAGAATAGCATCTATCATCCTGTCGACAGGAAGCCTGTCTACTTGGATGATGATGTAATTGAGGGGTTCTTTTCCTCTTGTACCAGTTCTTTCCCCCAATGGGTAGTTTCCTCCACCTTTTCACGATCACGAATCTCTTTTGCTTTACGGGCATAGACAATCATACGCATAGACTGATCGTAAGTGAAATAATTCCATACCCAATTCAAGAGTACAATAACCTTATTGCGTACCCCAAGAATAGAGCGCAGATGAACAACCAGCCACATCACCCAGGCAAACCATCCCTGCATTTTTACTTTACTAAACTCTGCCACGGCACGATTACGTCCTACAGTCGCCATCGAACCCAAATTACGGTAATGGAAAGGTTTCATCTCCCGTCCTTTCTCCATACGTACTAGATTCTTTGCCAGCAATTCCCCTTGCTGGATAGCCACTTGCGCTAATTGAGGATGTCCGTTCGGGTAATTTTCATCAGCTAACTGAATACATTGGTCGCCAATAGCAAACACATTATTCATCCCTTCTACACGGTTAAATGAATCGACTTTAATACGTCCTCCACGCCCAATCAGAGAGGCATCCAGATTTCCGATAGTCACACCGGTGACACCACTCACCCAGATAAAAGTACGCGTGGCAATCTCTGTACCATCTTCGAGTACTACTTTATGGTCACGATAATCCACAACGCGTTTATTCAACAGGATATTTACTCCCATTTCACGGAGAAACTGTTCAGCATGTGCAGAAGATTCTTCCGACATTCCGGCAAGCAATCGCGGCCCGGCTTCAATCAAATAGATGTGCATCAGACTGCTGGGCATATCAGGATAATCATTCGGCAAGACAAATTTCTTCATCTCGGAAAGTATTCCGGCTACTTCTATCCCGGTAGCTCCACCTCCCACAATTACAATATTCAATAACTCTTGTTGTTCCTGCTTCGTTGAACAGGTCAGCGCTCGTTCCAGATTAGCCAGAAGAGCGTTTCGCAATCCCATCGCTTCTGACACATTTTTCATCGGCATGGCTTCCTCTTCGATATGTTTATTACCGAAATAGTTGGTTGTAGTACCTGCTGCTAACACCAGATAGTCATATTCTGCTTTTCCGATGGAAGTCTGTATCATATTCTTTTCCGGGAAAATGGCACGTACTTCCGCCATACGGAAATAGAAATCTTTCCGATGCTGGAATATTTTACGGAAGGGGAAGGATATGGAAGTTGGCTCCATGCCGGCCGAAGCCACCTGATAAATCAAAGGAGGAAACTGATGATAGTTGTTTTTATCTATCAATACGACTTGAAAGCCTGACTTTTTCAGCTTGTTAGCCAGTTTCAAGCCACCGAAACCACCGCCTACTATGACGACACGTTTCTTATTACTTTTTGCAATGTTTAGACTCATATTCTAATCATGTTTTATCAAGATAATAACACATGAATGAGTCATTAAGTTTCCGAAATTCGAAACTTTTGAGAGAAGTCTCTACCGCAGACGCAATCTATCTCCGATTTCCGGAACATACTCACCATCCTTACGATTCATCTTATACAGATTTTTGAGGCGGATACCATATTTTTGAGAGATGCCATGCATGGAATCTCCATCTTTCACAACATATACAGTATAAGGTTTGGAAGCCTTTTTCTTCTTGCTCTTCAGGTAGATGATATCCCCTTCCATCAAGGTATAATCACGCTGCAAGTCGTTGTACTTCACAAGTTTCTTCCAACTAATATCGAATTCCTTGCCTAAATCTTTAAAGGTATCACCGTTGCGGGCTACCACATAAGCAATATCATTAGCGATATACACCTGATGCGGGCTCATCAACCAAGGATTCTTTTTCAGTTTCCGTTCCGAATATACCCCCTTACGGTCGTATTTATACAAGTCATAATCTTCGATAATTGTAATCAGACGATTAGCATAAGAAGGATCGGTAGCATAGCCTGCTTTTTTCAGTCCACGCGCCCAGCCTTTATAATCGGTGATGTCCAGTTTAAAAAGAAAAGCGTAACGGGCACCTCTTCTAAGGAAGTCGGAATGATCTTCGTAAGAGTCACGCGGATGCTTATAAGCACGGAAACATTCGTTACGGGCATCATCATCATGACGAACCGTACGTCCCCGCCAACTGCCACCACACTTAATACCAAAGTGGTTATTACTCTTTCGTGCCAACTGGCTGTATCCGGCACCGCTTTCCAGCAATCCTTGTGCCAATGTAATACTCGCCGGAATCTTATGAAGCTTCATCTGTTCAACAGCCAAATCACTATACTTATTTATATACTCGACGTAACGGGCATTCCGTTTCTGTGCCTGCACTCCTACGGCAAAGAAAAAAACAACGGTTAAAAAGATAAGTCTATGCAGTTTATTCTCCATTTTTATTCAGATGTGAATTAGATGGCACAAAAATCTGAAAAATAATTGGGATTATCAATCTCTTTCCTAACTTTGTAACATTAATTGTAGAAACCAATACCCTGACGTATATGAAAGACCTCACAATTACCGCTATTATTAAAGTATATCAATATGATGAGTTGAATGAGGGCGATCGGGCACTTATGCAGACTGCCATGGAGGCAACAGCTCGTAGTTATTCTCCGTACTCCCATTTCTCCGTAGGTGCCGCTGCGCTATTGGGCAACGGGACAGTAGTGACAGGAACCAATCAGGAAAATGCGGCCTATCCGTCGGGGCTTTGTGCAGAACGTACTACCCTATTCTATGCCAACTCCCAATATCCCGACCAACCGGTTGTCACTCTTGCCATCGCGGCACGAACGGAAAAAGATTTCATCGACCAACCGATTCCTCCCTGCGGCGCTTGCCGGCAAGTGATTCTGGAAACGGAAAAGCGTTACAAACAACCCATCCGTATCCTATTATACGGCAAAGAATGTATCTACGAAGTAAAAAGTATAGGCGACCTACTGCCATTATCATTTGACGCATCAGCAATGGAGGATTAATTATGTTACAACAATATCACACGAAACTAAAAGGAACACTCGCACTTACAGACTCTTATCTGACAGAAAAAGCACTGCAAAAAGAAAAAGGGCTTTATAAATTTATATGGGTACGCAGCGGAAGCATTACAGTAGAAATCGATCATCAGGAAATGATGCTTACCAAGGATGAAGTGATTTCACTCACCCATCTGCAACACCTCGAATTTAAATCGATTGACGGCGAATACCTGACTTTGCTGTTCAACAGCAATTTCTATTGCATTTATGGCAATGACCATGAAGTGTCGTGCAGCGGTTTCCTGTTCAACGGTTCTTCTCACCTGATCCGTTTTACCCTGAATGAAAAAGAACGTAAAGAGCTCGACACCATTACCGAAGCACTGGAAAACGAGTTTACCGTTTCCGACAGCCTGCAGGAGGAGATGCTACGCATCCTGCTGAAACGCTTCATCATTCAATGTACCCGTATTGCACGTCATCGCATGAATATCACCCGTGAAAAAGAATCCGGTTTCGAGATTGTCCGCCAATACTATAACTTGGTTGACGAGCATTATCGGACAAAGAAGCAGGTACAGGACTATGCCGATATGCTACACAAATCTCCCAAGACACTATCGAACATCTTTTCTACCTGCAAACTGCCTTCGCCGCTTCGGGTTATCCACGAACGGGTGGAAGCGGAAGCTAAACGTCTCCTGCTTTACAGCAACAAAAGCGCCAAAGAGATTGCCGATATTCTGGGATTTGAAGACCAGGCTTCTTTCAGCCGTTTCTTCAAAAATATGACCGGACAGAGCGCCGTGCAATTCAGAAACACACAGGAAGGGAAAAATTGACAAGGCATACGGAAGTATTGCTATTTTGGGAGTAGTGGAAATGGACGACCTTTGCAACATAAGATAAACCCATTAAAACCCCAACAAAATGAAAGAGAAATTGATCGCTTTACTGACCTTCACTTCAAGTCTGAAAAGTTTTGGTATGAAATTTATCCGCATTGCCATCCTGATAGTATTTGTATGGATAGGCGGATTGAAGTATTTCCATTATGAAGCCGACGGGATTGTTCCGTTTGTTGCCAACAGTCCTTTTATGAGTTTCTTCTATGCTAAAGGTGCACCCGAATACAAAGAACATAAAAATGCGGAAGGTGCTTTTGTCCCGGAAAATCGTGCATGGCACGAAGCAAACCGCACTTATACTTTCTCTTACGGACTGGGAGCTCTTATTATGGGTATCGGCATACTGGTATTCTTGGGAATCTTTTTCCCAAAAGTGGGATTGGCAGGCGACACCCTCGCCATTATCATGACGCTCGGCACACTTTCTTTTCTTGTCACCACCCCGGAAGTCTGGGTTCCCGACTTGGGAAGCGGAGAATTCGGTTTCCCATTACTATCCGGTGCAGGGCGGTTGGTGATTAAAGACATCGTGATCCTAGCTAGTGCCGTAGTGTTATTATCCGACTCGTCACAACGCGTACTCAAAACACTTAAAAAAGACTAAGACAACCACTAAAGAGGATTCTGACTTCTTGCCATTGCGGAACAAATCGTATTTTCAGACTGTTATATAGTCTCATACAAATCGTTAATACAAGAAGTTATGAAACAATATGATGCAATTATTATAGGATTCGGCAAGGCAGGGAAAACCCTGGCTGCCGAACTTTCCAACCGCGGATGGCAAGTGGCCATCGTAGAACGTTCCAACATGATGTATGGAGGAAGCTGTCCGAATGTAGCCTGTATCCCAACAAAGACGCTGGTGCATGAAGCCGAGGTTTCCGCTTTGCTTTACCACGATGATTTTCCGAAGCAGGCGAATATGTACAAACAGGCCATCGGCCGAAAGAACCGCCTCACTTCCTTTCTTAGGAATGATAATTACGAAAGACTAAGCAAACGTCCTAATGTGACTATCTATACCGGAACGGGGTCTTTCATATCCGCCGATACCATAAAAGTGGAACTTCCCGAAGGAGAAATCGAACTGAAAGGAAAAGAGATATTTATCAACACGGGGTCTACTCCCATTATCCCTGCAATAGATGGTATTCAGCAAAGTCAGCACGTATATACCAGTAGTGCGCTTTTGGACTTAAACGTACTTCCTCATCACCTGATTATCATAGGTGGAGGATATATCGGACTGGAGTTCGCTTCTATGTATGCCGGTTTCGGCAGTAAAGTGACGATACTCGAAGGAGGAAACAAATTTATGCCTCGTGAAGATCGGGATATTGCAAACAGCGTCAAAGAAGTGATGGAGAAGAAAGGTATTGAAATCCATCTGAACGCTCGTGCGCAGTCTATCCATGACACGAATGACGGAGTGACACTGACTTACTCGGACATATCCGACGGTACTCCTTATTATGTAGATGGAGATGCCATTCTTATCGCAACGGGACGTAAACCGATGATTGAAGGATTGAATCTGCAAGCAGCGGGTGTAGGAGTTGATGCTCACGGAGCTATCATCGTAAACGATCAGTTACGCACTACTGTTTCTCATATATGGGCAATGGGAGATGTGAAAGGCGGATCGCAATTTACTTATGTCTCGCTAGATGATTTCCGGATTATCCGTGACCAGCTCTTCGGCGACAAGAAACGTGATATCGGAGACCGTGATCCTGTGCAATATGCAGTGTTTATTGATCCGCCATTGGCACATATCGGAATCAGTGAAGAAGAAGCTCTGAAAAGAGGATATTCATTTAAAGTTTCCCGGTTGCCGGCTTCCTCCATCGTCCGTACCCGTACATTGAGGCAGACAGATGGTATGCTAAAAGCTATCATCAATAATCATAACGGGAAGATTATGGGCTGTACTCTATTCTGCGCCGATGCTTCAGAAATCATCAATATCGTAGCTATGGCGATAAAGACAGGCCAGACGTCTACATTCTTGCGCGATTTTATCTTCACGCATCCCAGTATGAGTGAGGGATTAAATCAACTGTTTGATGTATAAGAATAAGAAAGAATATAATTCACTTCTAAAACAGAGCCTCTGAATAGGGTAAACAGAGGCTCTATTTGGAGTAATCGGAGGCTCTGAATGAGGTAAACGGAGCCTCTAAATAAATGAAACTCATTCTTTTTCAGTCTTAATAGAGTGAAATCTAATAGAAAGTGTTATCTTTGCCACCAAGTTAAACTATATACCTACCGCAATGAGAATTACTAAGTAAGACAACACTTCTAAGTAAACATCACTTTTCTTATATGCTTTTTCTATTTTGTTAAGCATCACGAAATCCGTGTTGTTTAGCCAGTATTGTGTTTGTCGTTCCCCTATCCTGTGATTTTTTTCACTCTATTTTCAACCTCAAACCCAATAGATCATCATGTCTATCAGTATCCAACAAATCAGCTATATCCATCCGGATAAAGATGTATTATTCAGTGAGCTCAATTTCGCCATCAGTAAAGGGCAGAAACTAGGATTAGTCGGTAACAATGGTTGTGGCAAGTCTACTTTGCTACAAATTATTGCCGGACAGTTATCACCCTCTTCCGGTGTCATTGTCCGCCCGGACGACCTATATTATATCCCGCAACATTTCGGGCAATATGATTCACTGACCATCGCACAGGCTCTTCAAATAGAGCGCAAACAGCAAGCTCTGCACGCTATCCTGGCAGGAGATGTCTCAAACGAGAATTTCACCATTCTAAATGATGACTGGAATATCGAAGAACGTTCCATCGCCGCTCTCGATTTATGGGGATTAGGACAGTTTACGCTATCCTACCCGATGAATCTGCTTAGTGGCGGCGAAAAGACCCGCGTATTCCTGGCAGGTATGGACATCCATCATCCATCTGTCATACTTATGGATGAACCGACCAATCATCTCGATTCTTCCGGCAGACAACGTTTATATGACTGGGTAGAGAAATATCGTTCCACCCTGTTGGTGGTAAGTCATGACCGTACCCTGCTCAATCTTCTCCCCGAGATTTGCGAATTGGAGAAGCATCAAATCAATTATTATGGCGGAAATTACGAATTCTACAAAGAACAAAAAACGCTGATGCAGGAAGCATTGCAACAACGTATTGAAGAAAAAGAAAAGGCACTACGTATTGCCCGTAAAGTGGCTCGCGAAACGGCCGAACGCAGGGACAAACAGAATGTATGCGGCGAAAAGAGTAATATAAAAAAAGGAGTTCCACGCATTGTATTGAACGCACTCCAAGGGAAATCCGAGAAGAGCACTAGTAAACTGACTGGCATTCATCAGGAAAAAGCCGAGAAATTAACAAATGAACGCAACCAGCTTCGAGGTTCGCTCTCTCCGACTGCTGCATTAAAAACCGACTTCAATAGTTCCTCGCTTCATACCGGGAAGATATTAGTGACAGCAAAAGAGATTAACTTCAGTTATCATTCCAATTCGGTTAACAATGATATTCTGACAAATGATGAAATAAATTCGTCTGACACAGGTTATCATCCCAATCCGAATAGCAATGATATTCAGGAAAATAGTATCTCAAAACAACAGCTTTGGCAAGCTCCTGTCAGCTTTCAGCTAAAGAGCGGAGACCGCCTCCGTATAGAAGGAACCAACGGTAGCGGGAAAACAACTCTATTGAAATTAATCACCGGCCAACTTCAACCACAGGAAGGAACCCTGACGCGGACGGACTTTAGCTATGTCTATTTGAATCAAGAGTATTCGATCATTGACGACCGGAACAGTATTCTTGAACAGGCTTACGCTTTCAACAGCCGGAATCTGCCGGAGCATGAAATAAAGATTATTCTAAACCGTTACTTGTTTCCTGCATCCGAATGGGACAAACCCTGCCGGAAACTTAGTGGTGGTGAGAAAATGCGTCTCGCTTTCTGCTGTCTGATGATTAGTAACAATACCCCTGATATGTTTATCCTGGATGAACCTACCAACAATTTGGACATACAAAGTATTGAAATTATCACTGCTACTATCAAAAATTATGCAGGTACTGTGATAGCAATCTCACACGACAATTATTTTATTCAGGAAATTGGTGTCGAACAATGCATTTTATTGAGTTAGTCTATTGATATTTTATCCAGGGCAACCGCACCAAAATTTAATTCATATCCGCACAGTTTTGAATAAAATAATAGAGTATTCTGGAAACGTTGTGGTAAATCTGAAAAAGATGATTGAGTTTTTAAGATTCCCCGTTATCTTTTTATTATAAGATATGGGTCCAGGGGGAGGGGTAGTGAGGGGAGATTTATAACCTTTTATTTTATTATTTTCTATACTATCTCCTTTTTTATCTATAAAAAAAAATACGAAAGTTATAAATCTACCCTCACTACCCCTCACCCTGGACCCATTCATTAGCGCACCGTTTAACTCGTTTCTATGCAGTTTTGATTCTTTTCACCACAGAGGACACAGAGGTTATAATTATCTATGAATTAGAACTTTGAAACCTCTGCGTCCTCCATGTCCTCTGTGGTGAAATAGTTCATTTCCGTACCGTTATGAATCAAATTTTGGTGCAGTTGCCCTGTATTTTATCTGATAAGTCTAAATATCAATCTAGTTTTTTTATAACTTCGCAGCGCGAAGATCAAGAATTAGAATTAAAATGAATCAGACAGCACAATCATGGTGGTTTATCTTTTACAAAGACCAACTGCTTCTTGAGAAAAAAGAGGATGGTATATATACCGTCCCATGTGGAGAAAGCTCTCCTATTGTTATTAAAGAAAAAACAACCGTACACAATATCACTACACTGGAAGGGAGAAACTGCAAGGCTTTCTCCCTCTCCTCTCCCATTGAAGAATCGGAGCAATGGATCATGATAGGGCTTCGTGCCTCCTATGAATATCTTCCTTTGTCTCATTATCAGACAGCAGGAAAAGCACATGAGATTCTGCATTGGGATAGAAACAGCCGCTTTTGTTCCGCCTGCGGCACGCCTATGGAACAGAAAGAATCTATCATGAAGCGTTGTCCGAAATGTGGCCGGGAGGTATATCCTTCCATTTCCACAGCGATTCTTGTATTAGTGAGAAAAAAAGATTCACTACTTTTAGTGCACGCCCGCAATTTTAAAGGAACATTCAACAGTCTCGTTGCCGGATTTCTGGAAACCGGAGAAACGCTAGAAGAATGTGTAGCACGTGAAGTAAAAGAAGAAACCGGACTGGATGTAAAAAATATCACTTATTTCGGTAATCAGCCCTGGCCTTATCCCAGCGGACTAATGGTCGGCTTTATTGCTGATTATGCCGGAGGGGAAATCAACCTCCAAGATGAAGAATTGAGTTCGGGAGACTTTTATACAAGAGACAATTTACCCGAACTTCCCAGAAAACTTAGCCTTGCCCGAAAGATGATTGATTGGTGGATAGAGCATCCAAATGAATAAATCAAACATGGAAAATATCATCAAAGGAATCCGACAGTATTATCCGGTATCCGACAGTTCTTTGGAAGTACTCTTCAGTTATATGAAGAAAATGGAGCTTCCCAAAAAACATTTACTAATACACGGTGGAGTACTAGACCGCCACGTCTACTTTATTGAAAAAGGATTTTGTAGATCCTATTGTTTACGTGACGGAGAAGAAATCACGATCTGGTTTTCACGCGAAGGTGATATTACCTTTGCCATGAAAGATTTATATCATAATCAACCGGGATACGAATATGTAGAATTACTGGAAGATTGTGAATTATATGCCATACGTATTGAAGATTTAAATCAAATTTATGAAACTAATATAGAAATTGCCAACTGGGGACGTGTCATTCATCAGGAATGTTTGTTGTACATGGATATTCACCATATCAACCGATTGTATCTTCCGGCTAAAGAACGTTATGAACAACTTTTACGTGAGCAACCCGATGTCATTCACCGTGCCCAATTGGGATATATAGCCTCCTTTCTAGGCATGACTCCCCAACATCTTAGCCGCCTACGCTCCGAATCTTGAATCTTTTTAATCTATGTGAATTTTTATATCACAAGAAAGCAGTACTTTTGTCAGCGAATACAAAAAAAACTGATAAGTATCGTGATTAACACATTAACTTCTTTACGAATATTATTTGCCTTGATGGTATTCGGGGCACATTGTTATGTTCTGGATCCGAGCTTCGACACACACTTCTTTAAAGAAGGATTTGTTGGAGTCAGCTTTTTTTTTCATCCTTAGTGGCTTCATTATTACCTATAATTATGAAGAAAAGTTATTGGAAAAGACCACCACCAAACGTACTTTTTGGGTAGCACGCATTGCCCGCATTTATCCCCTCCATCTACTTACTCTATTAATTGCCGCATGTATAGGAGGGTCTGTTCAATACAACGATACGACAGACTGGATAAAACACTTCACCGCTTCCACTTTTTTATTGCAACCGTTCTTCCCTTCTGCAGATTATTTTTTCTCATTCAATAGTCCTTCGTGGAGTTTGGGCTGCGAACAGTTATTTTATTTCTGTTTCCCCCTCATCATTCCTTTCTTAAATAGTAAACGGAATTTATGCATCACTCTTTTCATCTGCCTGCTGGTTATGCTGACAGGTATGCATCTGACTGCTGAAGAACAAATAAAAGCATACTGGTATGTAAATCCAATCACCCGCCTGCCGGACTTTTTTGTAGGTGTTTTACTTTATCAGTTTTATCGGTCGATATTCAACAAAAAGATTTCTTATTCCACTGGAACACTATTAGAAATAGGAGTAGTCATTTTATTTTTTGTTTTCTATTTTTGTGCCGCAAACATTCCCAAAGTATACCGCTATTCTTGTTACTACTGGCTACCCGTTTCTTTGGTGATACTTATCTTTGCCTTACAAAGAGGGTATATATCCCGGTTACTATCCAATCGGGGCTTAGTGATAGGAGGAGAAATCAGTTATAGTTTCTATCTGATACATTTATTTATTATACTCACATACCTCCAAATGGCTACTCTGTATCAATGGCACATACATTGGATGATAAGTGTCCCCGTCATTTTTTGCATCACTATTGCGCTTAGCTTACTTTCTTATTATTATTTTGAAAAGCCTGCCAATAGATGGGTAAAACGAATACTAACTAAAAAACAATCATAAATTAGCCCCATGGAATTATCAACAAAAACACCCCGAATTGAAGTAGTAGATGCTCTTAGAGGATTTGCTGTAATGGCCATCCTTCTGGTTCATAACCTGGAGCATTTCATTTTCCCTGTATATCCGGAAAGTTCTCCTGAATGGCTCACCATTTTGGATGCCGGAGTATTTAATGCGACATTTTCACTGCTTGCCGGAAAGTCTTATGCAATATTCGCTCTGCTTTTCGGATTCACTTTCTATATCCAGTCGCACAACCAGCAGTTGAAAGGAAAAGATTTTGGTTACCGCTTTTTATGGAGAATGATATTGCTGGCAGGATTCGCCACTCTGAATGCCGCTTTCTTCCCGGCAGGAGATGTCCTGCTTCTGTTTGTTGTAGTCAGTCTTGTACTGTTTATCGTACGTAAATGGAGTGACAAAGCGATTCTAATCACCGCCATCTTGTTTTCACTGCAACCGATTGAATGGTTTCATTATATAATGAGCCTTTTCAATCCTGCCTATACCCTACCCGATTTGAATGTTGGAGCCATGTATGCTGAAGTAGCGGAATACACCAAAGCCGGAAACTTTTGGGATTTTCTGATAGGTAATATTACTTTAGGACAGAAAGCAAGCCTGTTTTGGGCTATCGGTGCCGGACGTTTCTTGCAGACTGCCGGACTTTTCCTGTTTGGCTTATATATCGGACGCAAAGAATTGTTCGTAACTACCGAATCTCATTTGAAGTTCTGGATGAAAGCACTTATTATTGCAGCTATCAGTTTCGCGCCACTGTATTCTCTGAAAGAACAGATCATGCAAAGTGACAGCAGTCTGATTCAGCAAACAGTAGGTACTGCTTTTGATATGTGGCAGAAGTTTGCATTCACGATTGTACTTGTTTCTTCTTTCATGTTGCTTTATCAGAAAGATAAATTCAAGAAAGCCGTATCCAACCTACGATTCTACGGAAAAATGAGTTTGACCAACTATATTTCCCAATCTATTTTAGGAGCTATTATCTATTTTCCATTCGGGCTTTATCTTGCTCCTTACTGTGGATATACTCTTAGCTTGATTATAGGTATCGTTCTTTTCCTGTTACAGGTTAAGTTCTGCAAATGGTGGCTATCTAACCATAAACAAGGACCATTGGAGACAATATGGCATAAATGGACTTGGATCGGAACCAAGAAATGACAGGAAGAAAAGCAGGCTACGAAATATGCACAACTACAAACGAACAACTTACGAATATGAAACTGAACGTATCACTCTAAAGCATCAACAACACATGTGTATATCCGCAGCCTGCCTGTTGAAATTGAGATGATGCCAATACAACAAGATTCTCGCAAGAAGGATTTGCAAGTGGACTTAAAGAATGCAAAGGAAATGAAAGAACTGTACCAAGTGAGGAAAAATACCCGAAAATAGGCAGAATCAGGGGCATGTACAGAGAAAAAAGAAGCGCCTCCACAATCTTCAAAAGATTATAGAGGCGCTATTTTATTATTTATCTTTTTATGATCTATATCTGAAATTTCAGAAGAGACAAAATCAGATACCCAATGATTTTTTCACTGCTTCAATCTTTTCCATGGCGGCAGATTCGGCAGAAGCATAACAGTTGCGGCATCCCATTTCACCCTGAACTTCCATATAGAACTTAATCTTCGGTTCTGTACCTGAAGGACGAACAGAAACTTTGCTACCGTCTTCTGTGAAATATTGAAGAACGTTAGATGGTTCCGGCATATCGATGGCAGTTACGTTACCTTTATCATCAGTCTGTTTCAGTGTCTTATAATCTTTGCTTAAGATCACCTTAGAGCCACCCAATTCTTTCGGAGGATTAGCACGGAAGTTTTCCATCATTGCTTTGATTTCTTCAGCACCACTCTTACCCGGTTTCACTACGTTTACGGTAAACTCTTTAGAGAATCCATATTCTACGTAGATATCAAGCAACAACTGATACAAAGATTTGCCATTATCTTTTGCCCATGCGGCAACTTCAGCAATCAGACAGCAAGCAGATACAGCATCTTTATCACGAACAAAATCTTCGGCAAGGAATCCATAGCTTTCTTCACCACCACCGATATATTTCTGTTTACCTTCACGCAGACGGATTTCACGGGCAATCCATTTAAATCCAGTATAGCAGTCAAGCATTTCGATATTATTCTTATCTGCGATTTTCTTGATAAGTTCGGTAGTAACGATTGTCTTCACACAGAACTCATTACCTTTAATCTTACCCAGTTGTTTGTATTGAGTCAGAATATAATAAAGGTACATCATACAGGTCTGGTTACCGTTAATCAGTACCCATTCACCCTTGTCATCCTTACAAGCGATACCCACACGGTCAGCATCCGGATCGGAAGCCATTACGAGTTCAGCATCAATTTCTTTAGCAAGGTTTACAGCCATAGAAAGAGCTTCCGCATTTTCAGGATTCGGAGATACGACAGTCGGGAAGTTACCGTCCTTAACCATTTGTTCGGGAACAGTGAATACGTTTTCGAATCCCCACATCTTCAATGCACGCGGAATCAACATCATACCTGTACCGTGAATCGGAGTATAGACAATCTTCATATCTTTGTGACGGGCGATAGCTGCCGGATCAATAGAAACGGTTTTCACCATGTCCAGATAAATTTTATCAATGTCTTCGCCGATAATCTGAATCAAATCAGGATTTCCCTGGAATTTAATGTCAGCAGCAGAAGCAATGGCATTTACTTCGTCGATGATGCCTTTATCGTGTGGAGCCAATACCTGTGCACCATCGTCCCAATATGCCTTGTAACCGTTGTATTCCTTCGGATTGTGAGAAGCAGTCAGAATGATACCGCTCTGGCAACCGAGGTGACGGATAGCAAAAGACATTTCCGGAGTCGGACGCATATCGTCAAACAGATATACTTTAATGCCATTGGCAGAGAATATATTAGCAGATGTCTCTGCAAACAAACGGCTGTTGTTACGGCAGTCATGACCGACTACTACAGAAATTTGTGGCAGGTCTTTGAAGTTCTTCTTCAGATAGTTGGAAAGCCCTTGAGTGGCAGCACCTACCGTATAGATATTCATACGATTGCTACCTACTCCCATGATACCACGCAAACCACCAGTACCAAATTCAAGGTCTTTGTAGAAAGCTTCAATAAGTTCGGTTTTATCATCGTTTTCCAACATTCGTTTCACTTCAGCCTGGGTTTCAGCATCATAAGCCGGGGTTAGCCATTTTTCGGCTTTTTCAGTGACCTGTTTAATAAGTTCCTGATTTTCCATTTCGATTGTTATTTATTGGTTAATGAATTATTTATTATCAATTTCTCGAGCACACAAATGTAAAATAATAAGTTTATAAATCCTAGGTATTCAATTAAAAATTAGAAATTAAAAATTAAAAACCAGAGATTAAAAGTAAATAGCCATCCCACAGCAACAACTTGTCAGCCCATTTTAATCTTTCATTTTTAATCTTTCATTTTTAATCTTTCATTTTCAATTCTTATTTTACCAAATATCTGTCGCCAGTCTGTTTGACATATTCCTGCAAGAATTCTTTCGGATATCCGGGACGGATCACACCGGCAGGTTGTCCGATAGAATTACGTTCAAACTTACCATCTTTAACACGCTTCACTACTCCATCATTATACTTCACAATCAAGAATGTACCTAATTGTTTCCAAGTATCGAAAGTGCTCTGTGCGGTCATATTTGTATAATTTGTCAGAAAATCAACTGCTGCGTTCTTATCTTTAGCCAACAGTTTGGCAGCCATCTCTTCAATGCCTTCCTGTGCATTGTTGAAAGTCGTTTCCATTTCTTTCTGCGCTTCCCGTACATCACCGATCATCAAATCATAACGCGGATAGACCATATTAGATACCCAGTTGAAAATCCAGAAAGCTGAATTCCAAGAGAATGTTATATAATCGGCTCCATCTACACGGGTATAGCATACCGGAACTTTCGTTGCGCAGCAATAGACCGGAGTAAATACCGTCATGTTGGCATCATCCACACCAAACCAAAGTACACCACCTATCGGGTCCGGCTTATGAGCACGCATTTGTGCAACAAATACAAATCCGCTTTGTTGAGTGGAAATGGGACGTTCGTTGAAATATTCCTTATCGTCTACCTTGAAGTTCAGAGGAGAAAGGCGATATGGCGTCTTATAAGGACCTGCTCCGAAATCATTGGAAATATCAAGAGGCGTACCTTCATAGTGGTCACGCATCATATCTTTCACATCCTGTACAGACAGTTTATGTTTCGGTTTCACAAAAAGAGGCATTGGAGTATCGGTCTTTCCCTCAATATAAGGAAGATACTCTTTTCCATTATCCGTGAACTTATTAAAATAGCTCCACACACGTGCCTCACAGAAACGACGAGCACCAAAATCAAGAGGCGCATAAGCTAACGAAAAGCTAAAATCTTTATTTACTCCATTAAAATATCCCTTCTCACGAGCGAAAGAAACGACATCCGGAGAGTACATACAGTTCTCCTTGTCATTCATATCAAACTGGTGGATACGTGACTGATTAGCATGAGCCGAAATGCAGTCATCAGGCACACGTACAGCTACCCAAACAGCTCCACGAATTCCGGGACCTTTACCAATCATTTCCATGATCCATATTTCGTTCGGATCGGCAATAGTAAAGGACTCTCCTTCGCTATAATAACCGTATTGCTGCACTAAATCGGTCATGATTTTAATTGCTTCACGGGCAGTGCGCGAACGTTGCAAACCAATATAAATCAGACTTCCGTAATCAATAATCCCTGTGGAATCCGCCAGTTCCGGACGTCCGCCGAAAGTCGTCTCACCAATCGTAACCTGATATTCATTCATATTACCGACTACATTGTAAGTCTGACGTGCCTGCTCTATTTCTCCCAGATACTTGCCGGTATCCCATTCATACACTTTCAACATCGTTCCCTTCGGGTAGGTAGCAGCCGGATAATGATAGAGTTCTCCGAACAGGCCATACGAGTCAGCAGAATAGGAAACGATCGTCGAGCCATCGGCAGACGCATTCTTTCCAACAATCAGGTTAGTGCAAGCGAAAGTGTTCGCCACAGCTGCCATAAACATGGCAGCACAAAGAATAATTCTTCTTTTCATAAATATATGATTCACTTTTAGTAATTTACCAAACAAAGCTTTCACGAGCTATCGTTTCATTCCCACAACCATCGGTCACTGTAAACTCGACAGTATGCTTTCCGCCCTTCTTCACGTGTTTCGGATCAAGTACACATTCCCAGTACGATTTCACAATATTGGGGCGTCCGAAAAGTGCATACTTACCATCAATCGTTCCACGATAGGAAGCAATTCCCGCCCCCTGATCTTTCAACCGATAGACAATCTTTCCGTTTCTTCCCCACTGGTTCTTATTGACAGGAATAATCTCCGGCGGAATGGTGTCGATGGCAACAGTATAAGTTCCCAGCTCCCTGATAGCGGCTTTCATGTATCCATCTTCATACTTTCCACCTACGCTGTACTTTCCTCCCTTCGGAGTGATACGGGCTACATAATATTTGGTCGTATCGGCAACCGGCTTTCTACGCAACCCGATACGAAGTTCACAAGCTGCATGCAATGGAACCGTCTTATCATTCAGTTGATAAGTAAAAGCAACGGCACCACTATCCGCCTTCATCTGATAATTGAGGGGGACATCGTCATACAACATTCCTTTCGGAATAACCAGGCTCAATCCCGGTTCTTGCAAATAATTAGTCTTATTCCAGGTGAAATAATATTTCTCTCGATGATTCAACGGTTCAACCGGCTGCTTCCGGCCCCGTACGGTAAAACGATAGTTGGAAGTGTTTCCGAAAGCATCTTTCAACGTATATAAGAACTGATAATCCCGTTCCTCGTCAATCGTCACCAAACCACGATTATCATTCGACGCTTTCAGCAGACGCAACGTATTCCCCGGATCAATAAAAGATTTCATATATTGTCCATACGTCCAAGAGTTAATCATCCGGTTTTCTTCCTGTGAGAAGCGATCTACTGTGCTACGAAATATTTCATTCCCATCTACCGCGAGCACAACAGAATAAACTCCATAATGGTTACTTACGCCATCCATATAATCGTATGCCTTGATACCCATACCTATCACTCCCCATGCTTCCACGGGACGTTCGCTATTGGGAAGAATCGTTTTATTCTCCTGCTTTCCATCCACAACTCCTTTGCCCGGTTGCGGAAAAAACATGATGCCATCCGCTTTCGGAGCACGCGTATCTTTTATTTTCGATTGAAAAAAAGGCATAGGGTCAATATAATCTCCCGATTCCGTTTCAAACACATCCAGATGAAGATGCGGACCGAACGAATATCCGGTGTTTCCGCTCCATGCAATCTGCTGACCTCCTTTTACCGGATATTCTCCCGGTTCGGGAACAATCTCCACTTCCCAGTTCTCTTCTTCATATTGAAGTTTCTCCACCCTTTCGGCAATGGGAGAAACAAAACCACTCAAGTGACGGTTGATAGTTGAATAACCATTATGGTAGCAGACATCAAGTACATATCCCGATCCATTCGTGACACGAATACGTGAAATATAGCCATCAGCGAGAGCACAAACGGGTTTACCGATCACTCCGCCTGTTTTAAAATCCAGCCCGCCATGGAAGTGATTGGAGCGGATTTCGCCAAAGTTTCCACTCAATGTAAGAGGAAAGTCAAAAGGAGGCACAAAGGTAGCTTGCTTTTTCTCTTGTCCATACCCTCCGATGCAGCAAGCTAGCATCAAAGCTGTGATATATCGTCTCATCATTCCATTCACTTTTTTACTCCCGCAAATGTACACTATTCCCACTAAACTATGAAATATCTGGGAGGAATGATGGCCTTAGATTCTAGTTAATATTTCTTTTTAATGTTATATTCATTGCAAATCAGTAGTCATTATGTTATTAATATTAGTACTTTTGTGGCTGTTTTTTAATTATAATTAAAAGTTAGAGACTCAATGAGAATGTATGTAAAAGTAATGGCAGCGGTCATTGCATGTATATTGCTGAGTGGAGAAGCGCTCTCGGCATTTGCAACTACCCCCGCTACAGAAAATCTGAGTTGGTTTAAAAAGAAAAAGAAGAAACCAGAAGAGAAAGAAGAGAAGAGTAAAAGCGACTACGAAAAATTAGTGGAAGACAGTAAAACTACAAAAGGAATGTTTGCTGTACACCAAAAGAAGAATGACTATTATTTTGAAATTCCTACCTCACTTTTGGGACGTGATTTATTAGTTGTCAACAAACTGCAGCGAGTTCCTGCCGAACTTAATGATGCAGGTGTAAACCGTGGAGTAAACTACGAGAATCAGATGGTTTGCATGGAATGGGATAAAGCTACGGGCAAACTAATGCTACGACAACAACGCCCATTACCTCTGGCCCCCCAAACGGATGCTATCTTCCGTTCGGTAAAGGATAATTTTATCTCTCCGTTGATTGCCGCATTCAAAATCGAAGCGATTAATGCAGATTCTACTGCATTAGTAATCAAGGTGAATGATATTTATGACGGTACTGAAACCAGTATTAATAATGTATTTACTAATATCAATCTGGGTACTTCGGCTATCAAGAACTTATCACGTATTTTATCCATCAAATCCTTTTCAAACAATGTCGTGGCAACTTCCGAGTTGACCACCAGAGTTACAGAAGGAACCACCACAGTTTATGTGACGGTGGAAGTTAGCTCTTCTATTCTCTTGTTACCCGAAAAGCCGATGATGGGGCGATTCGACAATCAGAAGGTCGGTTATTTCACTAATCCGTTATTAAGTTTCAGTGATGCACAACAACGTACGGATAAAACACAGTATATCACTCGCTGGCGTATGGAGCCTAAACCGGAAGACCGGGAGGCTTATCTGAAAGGTCAGCTTGTGGAACCTGCCAAACCAATCGTATTCTACATTGATAATTCAACGCCTTACCAATGGCGTACGTACATTAAGAAAGGTATTGAGGACTGGCAGATTGCTTTTGAAAAGGCTGGTTTCAAGAATGCGATTATCGCCAAGGAAATCACGGACAGTATGCATGTAGATATGGACGATGTCAACTACTCCGTACTGACTTATGCAGCTTCAGAAAAGAAAAATGCAATGGGACCTTCTCTGTTAGATCCACGTTCCGGAGAAATTCTGGAAGCTGATATTATGTGGTGGCACAATGTGCTTTCTATGGTACGCGAATGGATCACTGTGCAAACTGGAACTGTGTGTCCGGAAGCACGCAATGTGCAATTACCCGATGCTTTAATGGGAGATGCCATCCGGTTCGTTGCTTGCCATGAGGTAGGCCACTCATTGGGACTCCGTCACAATATGATGGGATCATGGGCTTTCCCGACGGATTCATTACGTTCCGAAGCATTCACTTCCAGAATGAATTCTACCGCTTCATCTATCATGGATTATGCACGATTCAATTATATCGCACAACCAGGAGATGGCGTGAAAGTTCTTTCTCCGCATATCGGTCCTTATGACATGTTTGCTATCGAATATGGTTATCGTTGGTACGGAAAGAAGACTCCGGAAGAAGAAAAGGATGTTTTATTCGATTTTTTGAGCAAACATACTGATCGTCTTTATAAATATAGTGAAGCACAGGATGTACGTGATGCGGTAGATCCACGTGCACAGAACGAAGATTTAGGTGATGATCCGGTTCGTTCTTCTTTACTTGGCATTGAGAATCTGAAACGTATTGTTCCGCAAATTCTTCAATGGACTACTACCGGCGAGAAAGGACAAACTTATGAAGAAGCATCACGCCTCTACTATGCAGTAATCAACCAATGGAACAACTATTTATATCATGTCCTTGCCAATATTGGCGGTATCTACATTGAAAATACAATTGTTGGAGATGGCGTCAAGACTTATACATTCGTTGAGAAAGAGAAACAACAAGCTTCACTAAAATTTCTGATGGATGAAGTATTAACATATCCTAAATGGCTGTTTGACACGGAAGTAGGACAATATACTTATCTACTTCGTAATACTCCCATCGGAAAACAGGAGAATGCTCCTACGCAAATCTTAAAGAACGCCCAAGCCTATATCCTTTGGGATTTACTAGGCAACACCCGTTTGATGCGTATGATAGAGAATGAGTCTGTCAACGGGAAAAAAGCCTTCACAGTAGTGGAGCTTATGGACGGACTTCATAAAAACATTTTCGGTATTACCGAACGTGGTGGCATCCCCAACGTAATGGAACGTTCTTTGCAGAAAAACTTCCTCGATGCATTACTTACAGCAGCCGCAGAACCCGAAGCTGTAAAAATCAACAAGAAGATTGCAAATGAGCATTTCCTGCTTGACCATGCCACTCCTTTCTGCAGCTGTTATGCAGCCGAACAACGGGCACTTCGCCAAGAAGACCGAATGGGCGCTCCACGTGTGCTTAACTTCTATGGTAGTCAGCTCAACCGTATTTCTGATGCTATCTCGGTGAAACGCGGAGAGCTATTACGTATCAAGAAATTGTTGCAGAGCCGTCTCGGCACTTCTGATACTGCTGCACGCTATCATTATGAGGATATGATTCTACGTATTAATACGGCTTTGGGAATCAAATAAAACAAAATCAATCACTTTAACAATCTATATTGATGAGAAAAAAATATTTATACGTTCTTATATGTTTTCTTGTTAGCACGTTGGCTGTAGCCAACGCTGCTAATCGCACAATCACCGGAGTCGTCATATCCGGTGAAGACAATGAACCTCTAATCGGTGCTTCTGTATATGTTAATGCAGACGATTTGAAAAAAGCCGGAGTATCACAGACTTCTCTAGGTACTATCACTGATATGGATGGTAAATTCTCCATTTCCATTCCGGAAAAGGTGACCAGACTACATTGTAGTTATATAGGTTTTGAAGAACAAAACATCATATTACAAACAGGAAAAGATACTTATCGTATTGTACTTCAAGCTTCATCACACACATTAGGAGACGTAGTAGTAACTGGTTATCAAGAACTGGAACGTCGTAAACTGACTGCTGCCATTGCCAAAGTAGATGTTACAGATGGAATGGTAGGTGCTGCAAAAAGTATCGATCAGGCGTTAGCAGGACAAATCGCCGGTGTAGCTGTTACGACAACTTCTGGTGCACCGGGAGCTCCAGCACGTATTCGTATTCGTGGTACGGCTTCATTAAATGGAACACAAGACCCATTGTGGGTATTGGATGGGATACCTTTGGAGGGTACGGACATTCCAGAAATCAACAAAGACAACGATAATGACATCGTAAATATGTCACAATCTTCTATCGCAGGTTTAAGTCCAAACGACATTGAAAGCATTACGATATTAAAAGATGCAGCTGCTACTGCTATCTATGGTGCACGTGCTGCAAATGGCGTAATTGTGGTAACAACCAAAAGAGGAAAAACCGGAAAACCTGTTATTAACTTCAATACTAAATTGACTTATACTCCAAATCTCAATACTTCACGACTCAACTTACTAAACTCGGAAGAGAAAGTCGATTTGGAACTTCAATTATTAAAAGAAGCACGGTTTGACATATTATGGGGATTAACAGATCCGATACCGGTATTTCCTGAAAAAGGAAAAGTTGCTGCTATCATGAAACAATATAACTTAATAGACATCTATAAAGAACAGGGGTGGAACGGACTGACACCTGAAGCCCAAAATGCTATAAACAAACTGAAAACAATCAATACAGACTGGAATGATATATTATTCAGAGATGCTTTCACGCAAGAATATAACTTTAGCATTTCCGGTGGTAGCGAAAAGGTTACTTATTACAACTCACTTGGTTATGTCAAAGAAAACGGAAATGTACCAGGTGTAAGCATGAGCCGTTTTAATCTGACCAGTAAAACGTCTTACCAAATCAACAAAATATTAAAAATTGGAATGTCTATTTTTGCCAACAGACGCAAGAATAACACATTTATGACTGATACTTACGGACTTATTAACCCTATATATTATTCACGTATCGCCAACCCTTACTTTGCTCCGTTTGACGAACAAGGAAACTACCTTTACGATTACGACGTAGTCAGAAGTAATGAAACAGATGAAAAGCAAGGCTTTAATATATTCGAAGAACGAGCAAACACCAATAAAGAATCTGTCACCACAGCCATCAATTCTATCTTTGATGTTCAGCTACGTTTTAACGATCAGTGGAAAGTTTATTCACAGATTGGTGTGCAATGGGATCAATTGTCGCAAGAAGAATATGCCGGGATAAATTCATATAATATTAGGAATATACGTGAAACCAATAAATATTGGAAAAATGGTGTACAAACCTATCTTATACCAGAAGGAGGCATGCTTAAAACAACTAATAGTACAACCTCACAACTCACATGGAAAATCCAAGGAGAATACAAAAACACATTTGGGGATATACATGACATACAAATAATGGCTGGTTCGGAAATTCGCAAAAACTGGGTAGACAACCAAGCCTCAACCGGATACGGATATGATCCCAAGAAACTAACATTCCAGAATCTCATATTTAAAGATGAAGCACAAGCCAATGATTGGAATCTAAAAACTAAATCGTACAAGGAAAACGCTTTTGCTTCTTTCTTTGCCAATGGTTCATATACTTTAATGAATCGTTATACATTGGGAGGAAGTGTGCGCATGGATGGTTCTGATTTATTCGGAGTAGATAAGAAATACCGTTTCTTACCAATCTATTCGGTAAGCGGTTTGTGGCGTTTATCTAATGAATCGTTCATTAGACAATACAAATGGATTGATAATTTAGCTCTTCGCCTTTCTTATGGCTTACAAGGAAATATTGATAAGGGAACCTCTCCATTCCTAGTCGGAAAATATGATAATGTGAATATTTTACCAGGTTACAGTGAAGAAAATATTATTATCAATAGTGCTCCCAACAGTAAATTACGCTGGGAAAAAACAGCATCTTACAATCTAGGAATAGATTTTTCTGTACTCAATCAAGCCATCAATCTTAGTGTAGATTACTACTATAGAAAAGGAACAGACTTAATTGGTTCTAAAGCATTAGCTTTAGAAAATGGATTCACTAATATGTCTATAAACTGGGCTAGTATGGAAAATAAAGGTGTAGAAATAAACCTGCAGACACGTAATATCACCACTAAAAACTTCTCTTGGTACACTACTTTCAACTTCGCATATAATCAAAATAAAGTACTAAAAGTACTTACAGATAAAAGCCAAGTGACTCCTAGTCTGGAAGGATATCCCGTAGGTGCAATCTTTGCACTAAAAACAAAAGGTATAAATCCTGATACAGGACAAATCTATCTTGAGAATAAAGAGGGGAAAGCTGTCACTGTAGAAGAGTTATTCAGAATGACATCGAATGAAGATGGTCTTGGCACTTACCAAATAGGACCAAGTACTGAAGAACAAAGAGACTTTTACAGCTATGTTGGAACGTCAGATGCTCCCTACACAGGCGGTTTTCTAAATACGTTCAATTACCGAAATTGGGAACTGAATCTGAATTTTTCATATAATTTTGGAGCACACGTAAAAACAACTCCAAGTTATAATGTATCTGACTTAGACCCAGGGCGCAATATGAATAGAGACATACTGGATAGATGGACACCGGAAAATACAACAGGAAAGTTCCCTGCATTAGCAACGTACAATTACAATCCGGCCGACTACTACTTGTTCAGTACTCGAAATGACATTTACAGATCACTGGATATCTGGGTAAAAAAGCTAAGCTTTGTACGTCTACAAAATATACGTCTTGCTTACCGGGTTCCATCCGAATGGCTTCATAAACTAAGTATCGGCGGAGCAACTGTAGGATTAGAGGCTCGTAACCTATTCGTTATCAGCTCTAATTATGATAATTATATGGATCCGGAATCAATGGGCAACCTATACTCTACCCCAGTTCCCAAATCCATTACCTTCAATCTAAGTCTTAACTTTTAAAAAATATATTATGACAAAGAAAATATATTATATATTCACATTAATAGGAAGCCTGTTATTATCTTCCTGTGATAGTTATTTGGACATACAACCAGTAGGCCAAGTAATTCCCAATACGCTAGCTGAATACAGAGCTTTATTCACAACAGCTTACAATACAGCACTCAATGACAGAGGAATATGCGAAATCAGAACAGATATCGCAACCATATTACAGTCTGATGCCACTTCCAAAAATTCTTTAGGAGATGTTGAAAAATGGAATGATGTTAATCCGAATGCAAGTACGAGACAATTTGGATGGGCGGCCTATTATACCAATATCTATTATGCCAACGCAATCATCGATAAAAAAGATGAAATATCAGAAGGAAGCCAAGAAGATATTAATCAATTAGTTGGAGAAGCTTACCTCATGAGAGCATATATGCATTTCATATTGGTCAATCTTTATGGACAACCTTATACAGCTACCGGAGCATTAGAAACCAAAGCAGTTCCTCTAAAACTCAATACTGATTTAGAAGAAATACCATCAAGAAATACTGTAAAGGAAATATATACCTCTATTTTATCTGATATAGAAACAGCACGGAAACTGATTAATAAAAAAGAATGGGAAATTCAATATTCATACCGTTTTTCAACATTATCAGTAGATGCTATGGAATCACGGGTATATTTATACATGGGTGAATGGAGCAAATCTTATGAAGCTTCGGAACGTGTATTAGCCGGAAAATCGACATTGGTAAACCTAAATGATGAAGGAGGCAAACTTCCTAATGAATTTACATCTGTAGAAATGATCACTGCCTATGAAGTTTTTCCAAATAGCGATTATGCCGGATCACTCTTACTTTACCCTTCATTTTTACAAGAATATGAGGAAGAAAAAGATCTACGTCCAAACAAGTATTATCAAGCAAATAAAAATGGAAATTATACTTCCATCAAAAGTGGTGAATCTAAATTCAAATGTACTTTCCGCACCGGAGAGCTTTATTTAAATTCAGCAGAAGCTGCTGCACATTTAAACAAATTACCTGAAGCACGTACCCGGCTCTTGAAACTAATAGAGAATCGTTATACATCAGAAGGTTATGAGCAGAAAAAGAATGAAATAAATGCGATGAGCCAAGAAAAGCTAGTCACAGAAATTCTGAAAGAACGTGCTCGCGAGCTTGCTTTTGAAGGCCATCGCTGGTTTGATTTACGCCGAACTACCCGACCGGAAATCAAAAAAGAAATTGAAGATGTAACCTACACACTTGTACAAGATGATTCCCGTTACACATTGCGTATTCCACAAGATGCAATTGATGCTAATCCCGGACTTTTAAACTAATAACCAAGCATTTTTCATAGAAACAAACCGCCTGACATCATAGACTAAAAAGCTCCCTTTACCAAAAGCGTAAAAGGAGCTTTTTTTAATCTATCTATTAGCCATTTCTCATTTTGTACACCTACCTCATTCACCATTAAATCTTTATCCCCTAAAAGCATTGTTCTTTAACAAGAAATCCGTATCTTTGTAGCGACTTATTACGATTAATAACGTAGAAGCGTTTAGAATATTATCTCTATTCAGAATCTGGTAAATTCTTTAATTGGGGAGATAATGGCAACTAAGCGTTCACGTCTTTGTTATATGCAAGGGCGTGGACTCTGTTGTTCATTTCCCAATAGGTTTACCAGAGCCTTGAATAGAATGAACTAACGACGTCCACGCTTCTCTTGTATATATATGGTATCCGGACGCTTACCACACAAACAATAAAGGTAATGAGCAGCACTATTACAAAGTTCTTCGCTTCTTTTTTAGCTTATGGGGTAGCTAATAAGAAAAAGCGCTTCTCGGCAATTGGCCGTTTCTCCGAAGGATTGGCTCCGGTAAAAGGAAAAATCCAATGGGGATACATCAATAAAGGATATGACGTTGTCATTCCTCTAATGTACGAACGGGCTTTCTCTTTTAAAGAAGGATTAGGGATGGTAGTACTCAATTCTCAATACGGATTCATCGACCATACCGGACAAATACAGATTCCGTTTAAATACACAGCCGCTCACTCGTTTGAACAAGAATGTGCACGGGTATGCCACGATGGATTATGGGGATTGATTGACAGACAAGGAAACTACATTCTTCCACCGACTTACAGTCAAATAGAACAATTCGCGGAAGGATTAGCTCTCGTCTCGCTACACAATAAGATAGGATTCATTAACAAGAAAGGAGAAGTTGTCATTCCCCTGGAATATGATAATGGACGCTCTTTCTCTGAAGGATTGGCTGCTGTTTGTATTGAAAGTCAGTCGTCCAAGTGGGGGTATATAAACAAAGACAATGAAGAAGTACTTCCTTTTAAGTACGATATTGCAGAACCCTTTTATAACAACATAGCTCGAGTGGGTCTCTATGGAAAAAGCATGAAAATCAACAAACAGGGCAGTGAATGTCTATAAAACAACCACTCTACGCATTTATTCATCTCAACACGCAAGGCATTCTGTTCTAAAACATCCCCTTACGAATAACAACGTAAGGGGATGTTTCGTACATTCGAACATGTTAAATCTTTAATACGCAACATTATGATTATCGGAGTACCAAAGGAAATCAAAAACAATGAGAACCGTGTAGGCATGACACCTTCGGGAGTGGCGGAAGTGGTAAAACAAGGGCATCGGGTATTTATCCAACATACAGCGGGAATAAATAGCGGTTTTCCGGATGAAGCATATCAAGCTGTCGGCGCGCATATCCTGCCAACAATAGAAGACATTTACGCCACTGCCGAGATGATTGTAAAGGTGAAAGAACCGATAATCACCGAATATAACTTAATCAGAAAAGGACAGTTACTATTCACTTATTTCCATTTTGCTTCCGACCGGGAGTTAACCCTCGCCATGCTCTCCAACAAATCAATATGCCTGGCTTATGAAACTGTAGAAGAAGCAGACCACTCATTACCTTTATTAATTCCCATGAGTGAAGTTGCCGGACGTATGTCTATCCAGGAAGGTGCCCGTTTTCTGGAAAAACCGCAAGGCGGAAAAGGTATCCTTTTGGGAGGTGTACCAGGTGTTAAACCAGCTAAAGTATTAATTTTAGGAGGTGGAGTTGTAGGTAGCAATGCCGCACAAATGGCTGCTGGAATGGGGGCAGATGTCACTATTACAGATATAAATCTGGCACGTCTGCGCTATTTGAGCGAGACACTGCCGAAGAATGTAAAGACATTGTACGCATCCGAACTAAGAATCAGAAAAGAATTGCCGGATGTAGATTTAGTTGTCGGCTCTGTACTGATTCCCGGTGATAAAGCACCACATTTGATTACCAAAGAGATGCTTTCAATGATGCAGCCCGGCACAGTATTAGTAGATGTAGCAATCGATCAGGGAGGATGTTTTGAAACCTCTCACCCGACCACTCACAGTGCACCGACCTATATTGTAGATGGAATCGTTCATTATGCAGTAGCTAATATTCCAGGAGCTGTACCTTACACTTCCACCCTTGCACTGACCAATGCTACCCTCCCCTATGTGATCGCTTTAGCAAATAAGGGATGGAAAAAAGCCTGCAAAGAAAATACAGCATTAGCACTCGGATTAAATATCGTAGAAGGAAAAATCGTTTATAAGGCCGTAGCCGACGTATTTGGTTTAAAGTACGATCCTATCAGCCTATAACTATGCATTTTCACCATACAGTAACACAAAGCCTTGCAGAGTTTTTTCTTTTTTCCAAATAAGACCATCTCAATGTCTTACGCTTTCGATTGATGATCTTTAAAAAAACTCAGCAAGACTTTGTATTACTCTGTGGTGAGCTATATCTTTAAAATAAATAATCTTTCTTTGCCGCCCGTTGATAAGCCGCTACCAATTCGTTCATTACTTCTGCCACAGACTGCCGACGGGATATGATTGCCGAAACTTGTCCGATCTCCAATTCCCCTTCTTCCAGATCACCTTCGAAGATTCCTTTTTTAGCACGCCCCCGTCCTAATAAAGTTCTCAAATCTTCTGCACTAGCACCACTATCTTCAGCCTTCTCCACCGCTTCGCGGAAAGCATTCTTTACCAAACGTGTCGGAGCCAGCTTTTTCAACAACAACTTAGTATCCCCTTCACCGAGACTCAAGCAATAATCTTTAAATACCGGACTCGCTGAACTCTCTTCAGTAAGAGCAAAACGGGTTCCTATCTGTACACCTTCGGCTCCCAACACCATAGCAGCCAGTATTCCTTCTCCTGTACCGACACCTCCTGCGGCTATCAAAGGTAATGTTGTAGCCTCACGTACAGCGGGAATCAAACAGAAAGTCGTTGTTTCTTCGCGTCCATTATGCCCTCCGGCTTCGAACCCTTCTGCCACTACCGCATCTACCCCAGCCTCCTCACATTTTACAGCAAAACGGGAAGAAGAAACAACATGAACAACCGTTATTCCACGCTCTTTCAACCACCCAGTCCACGTTTTCGGATTTCCGGCAGAGGTAAAAACAATCTTCACTCCCTCTTCCACCACAATATTCATAATCTCTTCTATCTGGGGATACATCAAAGGAATGTTTACACCAAAAGGCAATTTCGTGGCCGCATTACATTTACGGATATGCTCGCATAAAGTGTCCGGATGCATGGAACCGGCACCGATCAATCCCAGTCCACCGGCATTGCTCACAGCAGAAGCAAGACGCCAACCGCTGCACCACACCATACCACCTTGAATAATAGGATACCGAATACCCAGAAGAGAAGTAATTCTATTCATAACCAATAATTTATCTATGTGTTAATATACTAAGATACCAATAATAGTGACAGAGCTATATAACAATGCGCCAACATAACAACACACAAATATACTAATTATTCAATTACAAACATTCTCTAGTCAGCACATTAGCGCATTGCTACATCAACACATCATTATAACGCCTTCAACGGGCAATCTGTTCAATTGGTTTATTTATCAACACAGTGGTAGAATCTCCATAAGTTCTCAACACTTCCAATGTGCGGGCACGGTTATCCCGTCCCGTCTTATTCCAGAAATCTTTTGTAAAGACAGCCATCAGGTCAAGTCCGCCGATAGTTCCACCATTGATATACACTCCACTCCCACCAAACAAGGGAATAGGTGCATCCATCACTACCGTGTTCACCATCATTCCGTTAGCACGTTCACCCAACTGACGGAAACGTACCCCACTCGCCTGTATCTCATCCAACGACTTACGCATTCCCTTTGCCATCGGATTGCGTGCCCAGTTTGAATAAGATCTTTGATGGCGTATCTCGTAGAAAGGATCACCCCGCCAGGTATTTTTATCGATCTTTATCTTCTTCTGATAGATGGGATCCCAGTTATAGCGGGTATTCGCTTTATATGGCATCAGAGTCAACATCACTTTCGGTTTAGGCAACGCTTCAGGAAGCGATTCGTCAGGCATCATCCAGCTTTTCTCCTCCGACATCCGGGGAGTACCCACTGCGCTTCCGAAATCAATCGACTTCACAGCATCCATATTTAAATGCAACTCCTGGTCACTCTCCAGCAATTTCTTCAAATGCAAAGAATCTTGCGCCGTCCATACTTGCGAATATGCAAATACAGCGGCCAGGCACAGTGCCATCGTTGTTATAACCCGTTTTAATCCATCCATCCTTTTTATTCTTTCATTACCTATATTTCGGAGCACTTCATATACATTTGCACGTATAAGAGGCTATCTTTTGAGTGTAATAATCCCCCTGTCAGCAGCAAAAGACTACTGATACAAACAAATATTCCCACATGAATGTTTCCTATTTTTTACTTTCCGAAGGCTCCTCCCCCCTTTATTACCACCAACGATAACCCGATCCACAAAGCGGCTCATCGTAACACGGATCAATTGTCCATCTCGTTTTCGGATATTGGCGTTCTTCCCACCAACTACGATAACAAGCGGCTGCATCGAGTACTTCCTCATCGGTCAGGAAATAGATTGCTTCATAATTTTCAGCATTCGCCAATACCATTTTGCAACCTAATGACGGAGGTGTGCCCTGACGGATAGATTCAATCACCCAAAGCATACACTCACCCAACCGAATCTTACCGTTGTTCATATTATAAACCGACGGAAAAGAAGGGATAATAGTCAGATCTTCTGCATATTTTAAAAGTTCGGGGATATCCTCTTCCGTGAAATGAGGAACCTCCACCACCCCTTTTTCATTCTTCATCTTGTACGTACCCGACTTCAATTGCTTCACAAAAAGAGCAACATCCGGATTGTTATAATCCATTTCTTCGCTGGTGCATCCTGTAAAGGATACGATCAGGCAAACAGCCATCCACAGCATTAGTAGTGTTTTTTTCATTTTCATAAGGATTAATACGTCATGCGAAGTCCGCAAAGTAAATTAAAATTAGTCGGCCGTTTTGTTCGTACCGTAGCCAATTTCGAATCTGTCTTGAAATGATGCGAAACTCCGGGTTCGGCAAAAACAGCAAGTCGGTCATTAATCTTATAGTTGATTCCAATACCGGCAGTCACTGCCAGCTGGATAGGTTCTTCTTTAAAACTGTTGTCCGGTGCACCGGCAATACATTTATCGGCTATTCCTCCTACAGTAGCGTAAAGGTCGATTTTTTTCGTATCTACCAACGTCACGTTCACTTTAACGGGGATTCCCAGATAGTGCAAGTGCTGCCCTGCAGAACCGAGGTTCGAATAGAGCAATCCGGTTTCTATGCCAAGAAAATCGTTCAACTTACGCTCTACCGTCACCCCTGCGGAAACCGGCATTTTATAAGTACCGTTATCTGCCGGAAGTGCTGTACCCACTTGAACTTTCATCGCCCAGCGATGCTTTTTCACTGCTTTGGGTTGAGACATATCGACATTCGACTGTTCTTCCGAAGCGACAGATGATCCTGTATTACCGTTTGTTGCCTGCCAATAACCATTATGCCCCTGATTACCATATCGGTTGCCATTTCCCGTAGAAGTAGTGGAAGAAAAAGAAAACGACATAGAGAAAGTGATTGAAAGAGAATCTTCTTCCTCCGTATATTGCGACAGCATACCGTAAGATTTCGGAGCCGGTTTCGGCAACACCGGTTCTACCGGCAACGGCAACTGATTGACGCGTATTCCATCTCCATCCATCTGTCCTCCATTCGTCACGGCTATCTTTGTAAATGCTTCTTCCATTTCCTCCTTTGGAGAGAAATACAAGAAAGTAGCCGACGAGGCTGCCAAAACAAGCAATACAGATGCCGCAGCCGCTACACGGAAGAGCAGAATCCGACGACGATGCTGGCAAGCCACAGGAATTTCCTGCGAGAGCTCTTCCCAAAAGCCATCCCGTACACTCATCCCGGCATCAGCGAGACGCGTGCGAAACAGATCGGTTATTTCATCATTTTCTTTCTTCATGATTTCTATACTCTTTAATTCTTTTTGCTAACAAATATTTGGCCCGGTGCAGCTGCGAAGTAGATGAATGCTCTTTAATATGAAGCATCTTGGCTATCTCCTTGTGCGATTTCTCTTCAAACACATAAAGGTTGAAAACGGTTCGGCAACCATCCGGCAATTCGGCAATAAAAGCCATCAACTGCTCTTCGGAGATTCCAGCCCCTCCTCCCGAATCCGATATATCCGGTATATCGGGAAGCTGCTCTTCATGCACTACCAACTGGCTGACTCGCTTCTCCCGTCGCAGGAAATCGAGTGATTGAGTAACCATCACCCGGGTAATCCATGTACAAAGTGAAGACTCACCCCGGAACGAAAAGTTGGTAAAAATCTTGATGAAACCGTCATGCAGTACATCGTGCGCCGCATCCATATCGCCCGTATAGCGGAAACATACCGCCAGCATCTGCTTGGAATAGAGAGTGTAAAGTTCCTTTCGGGCTGAATCCTTTCCTGCCCGACAGCCCTTTATCAGTTCTATCTCGTTTTCCAAAGTCAATTACTTTTTTTTAAAATCGAACGTATGTCTGCGTCGTTTGCTCATTAGACGCGAGAGTTTGAGGAATGCTGCAAGGAATATTGCTAAAAGAAGTTAAAGGATAGATAATAATAAACGGGAAAGAAAAAAACGATGAACGATAAACGGTAAATGATGAACAAAGCTGCGCATAATCATGCTACAAAATATCCACCGTTTACTGTTTATCGTTCACCGCTTACAGTTCACCGCTTATTATATACTATCAGCATGCTTTGAAACTCATGTCCAGCCCTTTCACTGAATGAGTCAAAGCTCCTACAGAGATGAAGTCTACGCCACATTCGGCATACTCACGAAGAGTATCAAAGGTGATACCACCCGAAGATTCGGTTTCGTATTTGCCTGCTACCATCTCTACTGCTTTCTTTGTCATTTCGGGAGTGAAGTTATCAAACATGATGCGGTCTACTCCGCCGAGATCAAGAACTTGCTGCAGTTCGTCGAAGCTGCGGACTTCTATTTCTATTTTCAGGTCTTTGCCTTTTTCCTTGCAATATTCTTTGGCACGAGTGATGGCTTTGTCGATACCTCCGGCAAAGTCCACATGATTGTCTTTCAGAAGAATCATGTCGAACAGACCAATACGATGGTTTACTCCGCCACCGATTTTCACTGCCATTTTTTCGAGGATACGCATACCGGGAGTTGTTTTGCGGGTATCAAGCACACGGGTATTTGTACCTTCCAATACCTTTGCATATTTACGGGTCATTGTTGCAATGCCGCTCATACGCTGCATCACGTTCAACATCAGGCGTTCGGTCTGAAGTAAAGATTGCACTTTTCCTTCCACTACCATTGCTACATCACCCGGTTTCACTTCTGTTCCGTCATTGATAAACACTTCCACTTTCATGGTAGGATCAAAACGGTTGAAGATTTCTTTAGCTACTTCGATGCCAGCCAACACACCGGCTTCTTTGATAAGCAATTTTGATTTTCCCATTGCCGTAGCGGGAATACATGAAAGGGTGGTATGATCGCCATCACCTATATCTTCTGCAAAAGCAAGATCGATCAACTTGTCGATCAGTTCTTTTTCCTTATTCATTGATCTTGTCAATTCTTATTTGATGTATTAAATATTGATTCTGCACTTTCTTCAGGAAGCAGTTCACACGAAAGTTCCCATTAGTAGTAGCCAACGTACCGATAACGAAACTTGATTCGTCCCGTTTTCCCTGATGGTTCACATTAAATCCGCTGACTTTATTCTCCGTAAAGAATTCCTGCATCATAGCTGTTGCTTTCTGTTTGTCAACGTTTGTCGAGCGACCTTGGAGCACCAGGTTTACCTTGTCCCCCATATACTTACTTAGCTCTTGCGAGCTTCCTCTTTTAAATGCCGTAATCACTCCTGCCGGTATCTCTTGCGCCATCAGCAACGAGAGGGAAAGAAGCAATGCGGTCATTCCTACGAGCACTCGTTTTTTCATAATTACAAGCTTTTAAGTTGAAGTTTAAAGGCTTAAACTTTCAACTAATGATAGGCAAAGGTAAGCATTAATTGCAGAATAACATAAAAAATGCCTATTTTTGTGCAATAATCAGAATTGTAGACGTATGAAAACAACCTTGCTCGTCGTAGGACGAACCGTAGAACAACACTATATAACTGCTATCAACGACTATATCCAGCGCACTAAACGCTATTTCACTTTTGACATGGAAGTGATTCCTGAATTGAAAAACACGAAGAGTCTTTCAATGGAAGTGCAGAAAGAAAAGGAAGGGGAACTGATATTGAAAGCTCTCCAACCGGGCGACGTGGTGGTATTGCTCGATGAGCACGGAAAAGAAATGCGTTCTCTGGAGTTTGCCGAATATATGAAGCGAAAAATGAACACGGTCAACAAACGACTGGTATTCATTATCGGAGGACCTTATGGCTTTTCAGAAAAGGTTTATCAAGCGGCACACGAAAAGATTTCAATGTCGAAGATGACTTTCTCACATCAGATGATCCGGCTGATATTCGTTGAGCAGATTTATCGGGCGATGACTATATTGAATGGAGGGCCGTATCATCATGAATAAACTACATCCACAAAGATGTACCGTGAAAAATGAATTATACAATAAAGAAGATGGATATCATTATCCATTCTTCTCTTCTATATAAAGTTTATTAAATACCTGCCGGAGTTCGTCTTCATTAGTAATCAAATTCCGAAGTTCTGCCAACCGTCCGGCATTATCCGATTGGGGTATCCATAACTTCAGATACCCTCCTTCTGCATATTTTTCAGTTAGATGTTTCCGAAAACGGGCATATTGCTCTTCTTTATCCATCTCCGGATAATGAGACAGCCCATATTGTACGGTACGACGTAAAGTAACTTCGGGATCAATAATTCGGTCAGCCTCGGCAACAATCATTCCATAGATTGTTCTGGGAGCCTGTTTATTGGAAGCCCGATGATCTTCTATCGCCTCTTTCATCTGCAACAGCTGCTCATCCGTAAACCAACGCCGCAAAGTTTCGTCGGCTAACAACACTTTGCCGGAGGTTATATGATGAAATTCACGTCCTTCATACAACCCCAGGTCATGATAAGCAGCGATGACATAAACCATCGAATAATCGACTTCATAATGAGTCGCTAATTTCAGACTTTCCTCAATAACCTTTTCTACATGGTCAATTTGATGCGCTTTATCAAAGTTAGTGTATTGAGGGATAATACTTTGCCGAACATAGTTTTGCAATTCAGCAGGCACATGATGAGTCATATTCGATCTTTTTAGCTAATGAATTCTTTTATTTATATTATTCCCGATTCATCAAACGATGTTCTGCCATCTGTTCGAACTTTGTTCCCGGACGACCATAATTGGCATACGGATAAATGGAAATACCACCACGAGGAGTAAATATTCCCGTTACTTCTATGTATTTGGGATTCATCAATCGGATAAGATCTTTCATTATGATATTCACACAATCTTCATGAAAGGCTCCATGACTGCGGAAACTGAAAAGATAGAGTTTCAAACTCTTACTTTCTACCATTTTTATATCAGGAATGTAGCTGATACGTATTTCGGCAAAGTCCGGCTGTCCGGTAATAGGACACAGACTTGTGAACTCCGGGCAGTTGAAACGTACCCAGTAATCATTTTCAGGATGCTTATTATCAAAGGCTTCCAGTACTTCAGGAGCATAATCTTGTTTATACTCGGTTTTTCTTCCTAATAAGGAAAGTTGGTTTTTTAATTCTGTCATTGCACTCATTAACTACAACCTCTACTCTAAACAAAAAAACGCATTTCTTCTTTCACCTATCACCGTCCTGCCTCAAACGCCTTATTCATCAAGGTTTTAGTGGTGAAGGATTCATTTTATAACCTATCACCGCATCTATCACCTATCACCATCAACTCTTATCCTACGTTTGCTTTCTCCTCATCTTACTTGTTACGGTGTGTTTCATTGCCTGAAACAATGTGTTTCCCGCCTTGAAACAAAGTGTTCATTACTTGGAACAAACTGTTTCAAGTCTTGGAACTTATAGTTTCAAGCGTTAGAAACTTTAGTTTCCTACCGTTGAAACTTTAGTTTCTCACTGATGAAACAACAGTTTCAAGCTGTTGAAACTAATCTAAGCCAATACATTCCGGACAGAAACTACTATCATTTATTAATTAGAACTTACCGGTGACAATAGATGTGACGGCAAAATGTCAAATTTAGCTGCTGTCACTACTTGCTGTCACAAACTAGAAATCTTATAATCAAACATTTATCTACAACAATGTGACAGATGACAGCAAAAAAACGCATTTTAATCTCTATGTAGAGATATTATTGATTCTTACTTTTTAAATACTTTTCCAATCCTTCCCGACGCAATGTACAAGCCGGGCAATGTCCGCAACCATCTCCCTGAACGCCATTATAACAGGTCAAAGTCTCGGTGCGAATCAGTTCCAATACCCCCAGTTCGTCGGCCAATGCCCATGTTTCTGCCTTATCAATCCACATCAAAGGGGTATGAATCACAAATTGTTCATCCATAGTCAGATTGAGAGTTACATTAAGAGATTTGATAAAGGCATCACGGCAATCGGGATAACCGCTGAAATCTGTTTGAGAAACTCCCGTTACCAAATGATTAATACCACGTTCACGGGCATATACTGCTGCGATACTTAGAAAAAACAGATTACGTCCCGGAACAAAGGTATTAGGAACGCTATCTGCAGGTTTTTCCTGATCCATCACCATCGTAGTATCGGTCAATGAATTATGACCTAACTGTCCGATAAAGGAAACATCCATCACATCAAATTCCACTTCCGCTTTCCGGGCTATCTCCCGTGCAAGCTCCACTTCTTTCTGATGCTTCTGACCATAAAGAAAACTCAAGGCATATACTTTCTTAAAGTTGCGTTTTGCCCAAAACAAACAAGTGGTAGAATCCTGCCCACCACTAAACACAACCAATGCTGCTTCTCTATTCATATTCTATATTAAATATCTTTGACTTTCAATACATTATAAGAGATATTGGTGTCGTAAACATCGCTACCGTCTATTTTCTTGATTGCTTTCACCACACGAATTGTCACCGGAAGGATAATAACTTCATACATGGATTTCAGCACAATCTGAATCCCCATCATGATAAGCAGTTCTTTCCAGGCAATAACTCCACCAAAAGCTACCGGGAAGAAAATCAATGAATCGGCAGTCTCACCTACAACAGTCGACCAGATGGCACGGGCCGAAAAGTTACGCCCCTGACTGGCTACTTTCATCTTACTCATCACATACGCATTGAGAAATGAGCCTACCAGAAAAGCCATCAGACTGGCAGCCACAATACGGGGAGCCATACCGAACACAAAATTGAAATGTTCCTCGCCCTCCCAGAAAGGAGCAGCCGGAATGGCAACAGCTATCAACCCAAGAGCAACCACGAAGAAGTTCATGGCAAAACCGCTCCAAATGATGAGCCGCGCTTTCTTGAATCCCCAAACCTCGGCGATACAATCATTAATAATATAAGAAATAGGAAAAACCAATAATCCGGCTGTCACGGTCAGACTACCTACCTGAATTACTTTTGTTTCAAGAAGATTGGCTGCAATGAGACAGACATTAAACAGAATGCTCAGCAGCATAAAGGGTACAGATACTTTTTCTTTCATAATTCCTGTTTTTTACGTGGTGTTCTAGAATACACGACCGCTATTCACGGCATCATACATTTTTTATTCTTTCGGAGTGCAAAGGTAAAAAATAAAACTGGAATTATCACATTCATCTTACCAGAATCTGTCTTCCCGATAATTGAAGAAAAAATAAGCCTCCCTGTCAGTCGTCGTATTCTGACAGGAAGGCTCATCACTTTGACCTTAAAAACACATCACTCAATCAGGCATCCGCATCAAGAGGAGAAGTCTTTCAATTCCTCTTTCAACCGCTTACGGATGAAAAACAAACGGCTCTTTACCGTTCCCATCGGCAATCCTAATTTTTCGGCAATTTCTCTATACTTAAATCCGGCTACAAACATCTGAAAAGGCACTTTCATCTCTTCCGGTATGGAATGTATCACCCGGTACAACTGTTTCATATCATACGTAAACTCGAATCTATCAGCATCTTCATCTTCTATCAGATGTTGTTGATTGATGGAGTAACTATCATCAATCAGGTTCATTTCACGAACTGTGCGACGGTAGTTGTTCACGAAAATATTACGCATAAGCGTATACATCCATCCCTTCAGATTTTTGCTATACGTAAACTTCTCCTGATTATCTAATGCCTGCAACAAACAATCCTGAACCAAATCATTAGCAGATTCGCGGTCTGCCGTCAATTTATATGCGAAGCGATGCAAATCCGGTTGTATCGCTAATATTCCTTGAGTAAAATCAACTTTTTCCATCGTCGTATTTCCTTTATCTAATTAGTACGATACAAAGGTCCGTTTTTTTAGAATCATTATAAATAGCAATTCTTCCGATTAGTTTGGCAATTTTTCCTTTGCCCCTCTCAACCATTTCTTTTTTTAGTTGTTCATTGGGCATTCACCTAAAACTTAACTGATAATGAAAACAAGCTTTAAAATGGTAGCTATGCTACTGGGGATAGGAATTTTCCCCCTCTGTGCCTATGCACAACAGAAGGTAGTCATCGAAGATGAAGAACCGAATTCTATCATGTTTGTTTCGAAAAACAAAGCAGGAGATGAAATCATCCGAATCATGAACGACCGTTCGCAGATGCGTTTCCACGACCCGAATGCTCCCCGTTTCCTGCTAACCGACCAGAAAGGGAAATTTGCCCTGGGTATCGGAGGATACGTTCGTGCAACAGCAGAGTATGACTTTAACGGTATCGTAAATGATGTCGATTTCTATCCGGCATTGATTCCACAACGCGGAAGCGGCAATTTTGCCAAGAATCAATTCCAGATGGACATCACCACTTCTACCCTATTCCTCAAACTGGTAGGACGTACGAAACATCTGGGAGACTTCGTTGTCTACACAGCCGGAAACTTCCGGGGTGACGGAAAAACCTTTGAATTGCAGAATGCTTATGCGCAATTCCTCGGTTTCACGATCGGATACAGCTACGGTTCGTTCATGGACCTCTCCGCACTGCCTCCTACCATCGACTTTGCAGGTCCTAACGGATCAGCCTTTTACCGCACTACGCAATTGAGCTATATGTGCGATAAGTTGAAAAACTGGAAATTCGGTGTTTCAATGGAAATGCCTTCAGTAGACGGTACAACCAACAATGACTTGTCTATCAACACCCAACGAATGCCGGACTTTGCCACTTCCGTACAGTATAACTGGAATAGTAGCAGTCACGTTAAATTAGGTGCTATTGTCCGTAGTATGACTTACTCAAGTAACGTTCATGAGAAAGCCTATTCCGCCACCGGCTTCGGTCTGCAAGCATCTACAACTTTCAATATTACGAAGAAATTACAGGCATTCGGACAGTTTAATTATGGAAAAGGTATCGGATCTTACCTGAACGATTTAAGTAATCTGAACGTAGATATCGTTCCCGATCCTGATAATGAGGGAAAAATGCAGGTTCTCCCAATGCTGGGATGGTATGCAGGGTTGCAATACAACCTTTGTCCGAGCATCTTTATATCCGGTACATATAGTTTATCCAGACTTTATTCTGAAAACGGATATCCAAGTGAAAATCCGGAATCCTATCGCAAAGGACAATACCTGGTAGCTAATGCTTTCTGGAATGTAAGCAGTAACCTGCAAGTCGGTGTTGAATATTTAAGAGGATGGCGCACTGATTTCAGTTCCGCAACTCGTCACGCTAACCGGTTGAATATGCTGGTACAGTATTCTTTCTAAATAAACATAGAACAGTAAAACAAAAAAGCCGTCTCAACATCATGTCCGAGACGGCTTTTCTATACATATAAAGGATTAGAAATTTAGAACTTGTAGTTCACGCTCACGCCAAATACTTTATTGGTACGGCTATAAACGTCTTTATCTACTAATGATGCCATTGATTCAGGCAAACCACCCCGTCGTGGATTTTCTTTGGTATAATCACTGTATGTAGTCCAAAAATAAGCAACATCAAGGCTCAATGCCTGTGTGAAATTAATGCGACCTCCGAAACCTACAGAATAAGAATCACAAGAGAAACTTGTATCTGATTGAAAAGCATCGCTCAATCCGTAGTCTGTTTTCTGATAACCTCCACTGACTGTGAACAGTTTATTGATATCCCATTCAACACCGGCCAAGTACTCGTGTGTACCATGTTTCAGTGTCTTCTGTTTGCCATCCGCCATACCGGCATTCTTATCATCAAAGAAATGGTATTCTACCGACGCTCTCAACGATGGCAAAAATTCATAACTTGCTGCTACAGAAAGCATAGAAGGAAGGTCGCTCGGCGTGTTCACACCATTCGCATAAGGTGCCATAAAATCCGCAGCTGCATCCGGAAACTCACGCGTATGCGTATCATTTTCAATATTCATATTAGCCTTAAATTCGTACTTCGCTGCCAAATTCAACTTTCCGAATTTAGCATCTACACCGATAATAGGCGTCAATCCCCAACCTGTCTGGTCACAATCAAGCTCAATCTTTGTATCATCCAGTTTTTGAAGCAAAGGACCCGATTGTGCCTGAGCTGCCAGAGTTGCTTGTTCCAAACTCATACCAGGATTAGCAGCCATGATTTGTTGTACTATAGCAGCACCCAACTGTTGAGCCACACCCTCTTTCAGACTAATATTTAAGTGCCCCTTATATCCACCAGTAAAATAATTCATACGCGCACCAGCAAAAACAGAGAAGTGTTCATTAATCTTATAACTTGCTCCTAACTGAAAACCATAGATGTACTGACGACCTTCCATAGCCGAATTAATATTGTACATATTAGGTTTCAGCATCCCTCCACTCGCAGAATTTGCCAAACTAATAGCAGCCGCATCAAACATAGGCAATCCTGTGTTGAAAGAAGCTTTTCCACCACCACCTACAATGGCAAAGCTACCGGAAAACGCCCAATCACCTTTTTTATAGACAGCATGTATGGAAGGAATAACGGGAGCAGAAGCCGTCCCTTCATAATTACGCACAGTAGTCTGTCCGTCCATGGTCCATAAAGGACTTGTTGCAGCAATATCACGGGTCTGATATGCACTTTGAATAGTAAGTGCTACTTGAAGACCATCTTTGGGAAGAAATGCCAGTCCGGCAGGATTACTATAAACTCCATCAACATCGATGGAAGCGCCGCGGGCTATCATGCGTAAGAAAGCAGCATTCTGATTCGTATTGGTTAGATAATCTCCGGCAAAAGTTGGAATTGAAACGATCAACATTGCAAGACCAATCAACGAAATTTTTCTCATCTAAATCTTTTTTAAAATTATTTCGGCGCAAAGATATAACAATATTGCACAGGGAGCACATATTTGTGCACTTATTTTCATTTATCCGCCATTTTAATTGAAAAATCAAACTGTTTCTAATGAAACAATCTGTTTTTCGAATGATGGATTGATTAAACAAATTCACCTGTTCCAACGTTTAATATTATATAATTTATAGAATAATATTATGGCCTATACAATTGCATTTTTCGGCACAAAGCCTTATGATGAGTCCTCTTTCAATGACAAAAACAAAGAGTTCGGGTTTGAGATACGCTACTACAAAGGGCATCTGAATAAGAACAACGTACTACTGACACAAGGAGTGGATGCTGTCTGCATCTTTGTGAACGACGTTGCCGACGCAGAAGTAATCCGTGTGATGGCAGCCAACGGAGTAAAACTATTGGCACTACGCTGTGCCGGATTTAATAATGTAGATTTGGATACTGCCGCCGCTGCCGGAATTACCGTAGTACGGGTTCCTGCCTACTCTCCTTATGCCGTTGCAGAGTACACCGTAGCTCTTATGTTATCGCTAAACCGGAAAATTCCCCGTGCTTCCTGGCGTACCAAAGATGGTAATTTCTCCCTGCACGGTCTGATGGGATTCGATATGCACGGAAAAACAGCAGGCATCATCGGTACAGGAAAAATCGCGAAAATACTGATTCACATCTTAAAAGGGTTTGGAATGAACATATTGGCTTACGACCTCTATCCGGACCATAACTTCGCCCGTGAAGAACAAATAGTTTATACTTCACTGGACGAACTATATCACAATTCGGATATCATCTCTTTGCATTGCCCGCTCACCGAAGCGACCAAGTATCTGATTAACGACTACTCTATCAGCAAAATGAAAGACGGAGTTATGATTATCAATACCGGTCGTGGACAGCTGATTCATACCAATGCATTGATTGAAGGGTTGAAGAACAAGAAAATAGGTTCCGCAGGACTGGACGTATATGAGGAAGAAAGCGAATACTTTTATGAAGATCAATCCGACCGCATCATCGACGATGATGTACTCGCCCGCTTACTTTCATTCAACAATGTGATAGTCACTTCTCATCAAGCTTTTTTCACACATGAAGCGATGGAGAATATTGCGGTGACCACCCTGCAAAACATAAAAGATTTTATCAATCATAAGCCTTTGCTAAATGAAGTGAAGAAATAAAACTTTTAAGCTCCTTTCTTTGTTTACAAAACATATAAACAAATAAGAGAAAGGACAGATTTTATGAAAAAAGTAATACATAAAGCAGATACAAGAGGACATTCCCAGTACGATTGGTTGGATAGTTACCATACTTTTAGTTTTGACGAATACTTCGACTCCAATCGTATCAACTTTGGTGCCCTTCGCGTATTGAATGATGACAAAGTTGCACCCGGAGAAGGTTTTCAGACTCACCCGCATAAGAATATGGAAATCATCTCCATCCCTCTGAAAGGACATCTGCAACATGGAGACAGCAAGAAGAACAGCCGCATCATTACTGTTGGAGAAATTCAGACAATGAGTGCCGGAACGGGAATCTTCCACAGTGAAGTGAATGCAAGCCCTGTAGAACCGGTAGAATTCCTGCAAATCTGGATTATGCCAAGAGAACGGAACACCCGTCCCGTTTATCAGGATTTCAGTATCACAGAGTTGGAACGTCCGAATGAACTGGCAGTCATCGTATCTCCCGACGGCAGTACACCTGCTTCCCTTTTGCAAGACACCTGGTTCTCAATCGGTAAAGTAGAAGCCGGAAAGAAACTGGGTTATCACATGCATCAAAGTCATGCAGGCGTCTATATTTTCCTCATTGAAGGAGAAATTGTAGTAGATGGCGAAGTGTTGAAACGCCGGGACGGTATGGGTGTTTACGATACCAACAGTTTCGAACTGGAGACACTGAAAGATTCACATATTCTATTAATAGAAGTACCTATGTGATTCCATCATTAGAAATTAAGAACTAAAACTGCCAGATAATCTTATGGCGAAATTAAACATTGCAGATATCCGACAGGAATATACGAAAGGCGGGTTGCGGGAAAATGAACTTCCGGGCGACCCGCTTTCGCTTTTCAACCGTTGGCTACAAGAAGCAATTGACGCAGAGGTGGATGAACCAACTGCTGTCATTGTAGGAACCGTATCCCCTGAAGGGAGACCGTCCACGCGTACCGTATTATTAAAAGGGCTCCATGATGGAAAATTTGTCTTCTATACCAATTATGAAAGCCGTAAAGGCAGGCAATTGGCACAAAATCCGTATATCTCCCTCTCTTTTGTGTGGCACGCCCTCGAAAGACAAATACATATAGAGGGAATAGCGACGAAAGTTCCTCCGGAAGAATCGGATGAATATTTCCGGAAACGTCCTTATAAAAGTCGGGTCGGTGCACGAATTTCTCCCCAAAGTCAACCTATAACAAGCCGAATGCAATTAATACGGTCTTTTGTCAGGGAGGCAGCCCGGTGGATCGGAAAAGAAGTGGAGAGGCCCGATAATTGGGGCGGATATGCCGTTACCCCTACAAGGATTGAATTCTGGCAAGGACGCCCCAACCGTCTGCATGACCGTTTTCTATATACCCTGCAACCGGACGGGGAATGGAAAATCAGTCGTCTTGCTCCTTGATTTCGTCGATTTTTCTTGGCAACTCCAACTAGAATACGTAATATTGCAACTATAAAATAGTCAGCTTATGACACTGGATTATATTTATCACAGCGGTTTCGCCATCGAAATGGAAGGTGTAACCGTTATCATCGATTACTACAAAGATTCTTCCGAAACGGAACATAACCGGGGAATCGTACATGATTATCTCCTGCAAAGGCCGGGTAAGCTATATGTATTGGCCACCCATTTCCATCCCGACCACTTTAATCGTGAGATATTGACTTGGAAAGAACAACGCCCCGACATTCAATATATTTTCTCCAAAGATATTTTGAAGTCCCACCGTGCCAAAACCGAAGATGCTTTCTATATTAAGAAAGGAGAAACATACGAAGACGAGACAATTTGTATCGATGCTTTCGGCTCAACGGATGTCGGCAGTTCGTTCCTGCTTCACCTGCAAGATTGGAGTATTTTCCATGCCGGCGACTTGAACAACTGGCATTGGAGTGAGGAATCTACTGAAGAAGAGATCCGAAAAGCCAATGGTAATTTCCTTGCAGAAGTTAAATATTTAAAAGAAAAAGCGCCAAACATCGATTTAGTACTATTCCCGGTGGATCGGAGAATGGGAAAAGATTACATGAAAGGGGCAAAACAGTTCATCGAACAAATAAAAACTACTATATTTGTGCCCATGCACTTCAGTGAAGATTATGAGGGGGGGAATGCGCTTTGTAGTTTTGCTGAAAATGCCGGATGCCGTTTTATCAGCATCACCCATCGGGGCGAAAGTTTTGAGATTACCAAATAAACACATGATAATTATGAATAAATTTACGATTCTGTTTCTTACCCTGTTCCTTGCATTGCCGATGGCGATGAAGGCAGATTCTGCAAAAGAGAAGAAAGATGACACCAGGTACCTTGTAGGAGCTGTTCCTGAAGTAGATGGTAAAGTAGTATTTTCCAAAGAGTTCCAGATTCCCGGAATGAGTCAGGCACAAATCTACGACACAATGACAAAGTGGATGGACGAACGTCTGAAAGAAAATAAAAATATTGATAGCCGCATTGTTTTCTCTGACGAAACAAAGGGGACAATTGCCGGTATAGGAGAAGAATGGATTGTCTTTAAATCCAGTGCCCTGTCATTAGACCGTACACTGGTCAACTATCAGATTACTGTTACCTGTAAACCCGGCAACTGCCTGGTAGAGCTTGAGAAAATCCGTTTCACTTACCGTGAAACAGAGAAATACAAAGCGGAAGAATGGATTACTGATAAATATGCGCTCAATAAAGCAAAGACCAAATTAGTGCGCGGCCTGGCTAAATGGCGTAGAAAAACTGTAGACTTCGCAGATGATATGTTTATGGATGTAGCAGTAGCTTTCGGAGCACCTGACACCCGTCCGAAGACGGAGAAAAAGAAGAAAGAAGAAGAGCAACAAACTCCATCAATCGTTGCAGCCGCAGGCCCGATTATCATTGGTGGCACAGATAAAAAGACTGATATTAAAGTGACGACCGCCGAACCCGTTCAAACTACAGTTCCTGCTGCGACTCTCACTCCTGCTACTCCAGTAGGCAAAGCTTCCACAGATATGCCGGGTTATACAGAAATTGATTTGAAACAAATTCCGGGCGAAGTATATGCCTTAATGGGAAGTGGTAAATTAGTAATCAGTATTGGAAAAGATGAGTTCAACATGACCAATATGACTGCAAATGCAGGTGGTGCATTAGGTTATCAATCAGGAAAAGCTGTTGCGTATTGCACACTTTCACCCGACCAACCTTATGAGGCAATAGAAAAGGCAGACAGCTATACACTGAAATTGTATGCCCCGAACCAGACAACTCCTTCAGCTGTTATCGAATGTAAGAAAATGCCTTCACAGACAACTCCGCAAGCCGGACAACCCCGTACCTATGTTGGAGAAATTGTGAAACTCTTAATGAAAAAATAAGGAAAATTGCAACAATGGAAATAAAAAGTAAATTTGACCATTTTAATATCAACGTTACAAATCTGGAGCGGAGTATCGCTTTTTATGAGAAAGCACTCGGCTTAAAAGAACATCATCGGAAAGAAGCATCCGACGGTTCATTCACACTAGTTTACCTGACAGATAATGAAACAGGTTTCCTATTGGAATTGACATGGCTCAAAGATCATACTGCTCCATACGAACTGGGGGAAAACGAAAGTCACCTATGTTTTCGTGTAGCCGGTGATTACGATGCAATCAGGGCCTATCACAAAGAAATGAATTGTGTATGTTTTGAGAACACTGCCATGGGGCTTTATTTCATTAATGACCCGGATGATTACTGGATTGAAATACTCCCACAGAAGTGATTTTATATAAAAGAGGTTGTGTCAAAACGTTGGCACAACCTCTTTTATATTTTACAGTTCT